>JABFSD010000988.1 GCA_013140935.1 Acidobacteriota bacterium | reverse complement strand
GAAGTCGCACGCGCTGTGGGGCAGGTTGGGAACCTGCCCCACAGCGCGTTTGCCGTAAACCCAAGTGAAAACCGATCTATGTTCCCACGCACCCTCGTCCGCGAAGGCGCGACGATTGGCGCAAACGCTACGATCTTGCCAGGGCTGACGATTGGGCAGCGGGCGATGGTCGGCGCGGGCGCAGTGGTCACGCACGACGTACCCGCCAACGCCAAAGTCGCGGGCAATCCCGCGCAAATCATTGGCTATCTCGATTCCGAACGCGCCGACGCGCATCCGACATTGATTACTGAGATTACCGACGCGGCGCGGCAATCTTCCAAAGTACGCGGCGTGACGTTTTATGACATGCCGATCATTCCTGACTTGCGCGGCAACTTGTCGGTCGGCGAACTCGGGAAAAATCTTCCCTTCGTGCCGCAGCGTTATTTCGTCGTCTTCGACGTACCCAACCGCGAAGTGCGCGGCGAACACGCGCATAAAACGCTCCATCAATTTTTAGTCTGCCTGAACGGCGATTGCTCGTTGGTCGTAGACGACGGGCGCGAACGCGAAGAGCTTTGGCTCAACCGCCGCTCCATCGGCATTCACGTAGTGCCGCTCGTTTGGGGCGTTCAATACAAATTTTCGCCCGACGCGATTTTGCTGGTGCTGGCGTCGGCGAAATACGACCCGGCTGATTACATACGCGATTACGATGAGTTCGAACGTGCGGTGGCTTCCCTGAATGAATAACGCTGAAACTTCACCTGACAAACGCGAGCGGCTGGTGCGATGGGGCACGGGTGCGCTGCTGCTGTTGTTGCCGTTGCTTTATTTTTATCCCGCCGTCCTGCAAGGAGTCGCTCTAATGCCGGGCGACGGCTGGTCTCAAAACATCGGCGTGCGTTTGCTGGTCGGACGCATGCTGCTCAAAGGTTTTCTGCCGCTATGGAATCCCTATATGTTCGGCGGCACGCCTTTGCTGGCGAGTGCCTATCCAGGCGTGTTGTATCCGCCGAACTGGCTCTTTGCCATCGTGCCTTACAACGTAGCGATGAACGCCACGGTCATTTCGTCTTATCACATCGCACTCATCGGAACTTATCTCTATGTGCGACGGCTGGGCATCATTCGCGTAGCGGCTTTGCTGGGCGGCATCACGTATGCGTTTAGCGGATACATGATTGCGCATCTCGGCCACACGCCGCGCATCGCTGCCGCTGCGTGGTTGCCGTGGATTATGTTGTCGCTCGAATTGCTCTATCAGCGTGTGGCGTGGCGCTGGATTGCGCTCGGCGCGGTTTCGATTTGTATGCCGCTCTTTGCCAGCGAACCGCAAGTAGTGGTTTACGCCTTGATGGTCGGCGGTGCTTACGTGTTGTTCTCGGCTTATCAACGCGAAGCCTTGCGCTCGCGCCGTTCGTACTTTTTCGCCTGTGGCGGAATGGTAGCCATTGGCGCGCTGTTGGGTGCATTGCAAGTGTTGCCTTCGATGGAATTGATGCGGCAGGGCTTTCGCGCGCAACTCACTTACGATTCTTTTAACGACTCGTCTTTCCCGTTGCGGCATGTTTTCACGTTTATCTATCCTTACTTTTACGGCGGAATGCACATGCCGCCTTATCGCGTGGAGTATTGGGGCGATTCGTGGCTCAGCGAATTGGGCGGTTATGCTGGCGTGTTGTCGTTACTGCTGGGCATCGTTGCCGTGATTGCGCGAAAGAATCGCATGACGGTGTTTTGGGTTGGAGTTATCGCTGTCGCTTTGTTCCTCGCGGTCGGAGATTACTTACCCTACAAACTGAATCACCTGTTGTTTCGCCTTCCGGTTTATAACAAGTTTCGCGTTTCAGGCCGGCACGTGATGGAAATTGGATTTGCTGTCGCGGTGTTAGCGGCACTTGGCGTACAAACGCTGACGACGCTTGAGACGGCTGCGCGTCGCCGCGTGTTGCGCTTTAGCAGTGCGATCTTCGCAGGGCTGTTTGCCGTTACTGCGGTGGCTTATTGCTTCCTGCAACGCTCGCTCGAATTCGACCGTCCCCGTTTGGCGAACGCTGCCGACGCGACCAATCCCGAACAACTCATCCCACTGGTGTTAGGCTTGCTGAGTGTATTGATCGTTTGGTGGTACGCACATCAGCCGCGTTGGTGGACGAGTACGTTGATGGTCGCGTTGATGATGGCGGATATGGCTTCGTTCGGACATTTCTTTGAATGGAACGAAGGCCGCAAGTTTTCGCGCGCGCCGTTGGCTGACCCGCCGACCATCGCCGCGCTCAAAGCGCGCGAGAAAGACCGCAATGCCTTTCGCATCGTCAGCCATTCATCTGATTTGCACGGCAAAAATTATCTACTGCTCAACGGCACGAACTTGAGCCAAATGCGCGGGTTGCAAACCGTACACGGTTTCGACGTGTTGATGCTCAAGCGTTATAGCGAACTCGTCGGCAACATGGGCGATATGGGAGCCATCTCCGATTACAGCGTATTCGGCGCAGCCCATCAGGGTTTGAATCTGATGAACGTCAAATACGCGCTATATGAAGTGCCGACGCCAGAAAATACCGAGAGCGAAGAACTCGCCGGATGGCGTTTTTCCAAAACTTTGCTGAGTCTGAGATTCCCTGAGCAACGGCAATACGATCTGGATGGGCGCGGCACGGTTGCCACGAAGCTGGCATTCGTCTCAGCCATGGGCGGAGCCGTACACGTGCCGGAAGGAACCTTGCTGGCGCGTGTGCGCTTGCAATTCGCGGGCGGGCAGGTGAGCGAACACGAACTGCGCGTCGGGCGCGATTCCGCCGAGTGGGCGTGGGAACGCCCCGATGTGCGCGAAAAGATCAAACACAAATTGCCGCCGCACCTCGCGCGCACTTGGCCGGAAAAAGGTTTTGACGGACACGAATACTTGTCTGAAATCAGTTTTTCGCGCGCGGCGGTCGAAAACATCGAGATCGTTTATGCCTTGCCACCAGACGGCGCGACGTGGGAAATCGCGCGCGCTACGTTGCGCGATGAGACGACGAATGAATTTTATTTCCCTGAACGTCGCGTATTGGACGCCACTCGCTGGCGCAAGCTCGAACGATTCGGTGACGTAGAGATTTACGAAAACCTCAAAGCCTTGCCGCGCGCCTGGTTCGTTAAACAAACGCGCGTATTGCCGCGCGCCGATCTTTATCGCGCGATTACGGAAGGGAAGTTTAGTGACGGCGCGGCGTTCGATCCGGCTACGACGGCGTTGCTGGAAGAGGAAGATAAGCACGCCGACTTGCCTGCCCCCAACGAAGCCGCCAATGCGCGCGCTGAAGTGACGCTTTATGAACCCAATCGTATTCGGCTTGCGACAGAGAACACCGCGGCGGGTTTGCTAGTGTTGAGTGAAAACTATTTTCGTGCGTGGGAGGCGACGGTGGATGGCCTGAGCGTGCCGGTCAAGCGCGTAGACCACAACTTGCGCGGCGTCATCGTACCGGCAGGCCAGCATCGCGTAGAGTTTCGCTTTCGCTCAAGAGCCGTATTCATTGGAGCCATTCTTTTTGCGATAGGTGTGTCGGCGTTAGTGGTTGGGGGGCTGGTAAGTGTGAGGCGCAAACGACGGTTGACGGCTTAAGTTTTTATCAAAATTAAATGCCATGGGAGCGATGGGAGTGAGAGGGCTTACGGGAATTTATTCTCAACGCCCATTAAGTCCCGTCACTCCCACAGCATCTATGAAACGTTTCCGGTTTACTTCGACACCCACGTCAGCTTGCGCAGCGAAAGTCCCAGCGTACGATTATCGGCGGTTTTCGGATCGAAGGCTTTCGGTACGAAAGTCTTGTTGGTGGTGATGCGAATTTCTGAGTGCGTGCCGCCGCCTTGTTTGGCGGCAGGTACGGTATAGTCTTTCTCGATGCGCGCCCCTTGAACCGTGAACTGATCGAGTTGCTCGCCGTTTAAGGTAATCGTAACCGTTGGCGATTTGATGCGATCCAAGGGCACATCCGCTTCCAACCGTATCGCCATATCCTTGCCGGTATTTTTCAACTTGGCGACGGCAGCGCCGCCTACGATCCAGCGCCAGCTCGCGTCACCGCTTCCTTCCTGATCGGCAAAGCCGTCGCCAAAAACTACCATGGGGTCAGGGGCAGGCGTTGCGGCGGGCGGTTTGGTTGCGCCATTGTTCTCCGGCTCTTCATCAGAAGCACAGCCAAAAAACGAGAGCGAACATAGCAATAGAACAAAAAACTTTTTCAGCATTGGTTGTCCTTTTCCTCAAAAAAATAAGATGGTCAAATTCCAGTTAGCTAATCTTGTCCCAAAGGGTTGAACCATACAGACAGTTAGCGAGTTTGTGGTGCAGACGCCACTTCAACCTGCCAAAGGCGGATGTGTTGATAAGCGCCCATATCAATCCATTTTCCGGCCAACCTTTCCTGCGCATCTTTGACTTCGTGAGGCATTAACAGGGCATAAAAACGCCAGCCTTTTTCAGTCAACTGTTGGGTTAGCATGGGCCACTGCTGTGGAAAGGTATGATCCCAGCGCAGGATAGGGCGATTGGTATAAAACCGCAACGCCCCACTCATTTCGTGCGAGATGATAACGGCGTTGGAAGGTAATTTTTGATGTGCCCAACGAACCGAGCGGAGGTTGACATATTGTTCCGCCTGAGCGCCGAGTACGCCATGTTCCATCACCATTTTGATTTCAACGCCCCAAACGATCAGGCACAGTAATGTCGCGCTACCTCTGATCAGTCGGCGTGAGGCTACGGTTGGCAAGCGTTGCTCCCACCACGCTTGCATGCGTTGCATGGTCAGCAGAAACCCCAGAATCAGCGCCGGAATCGCAGGCAATAAAAAGCGTAAGTAAAACCATCCTTCATAGATTAGGTAACAACAGTAAAACAGGAACAGCCCAACAAACCAGGAAGCTATCAACCAGCGATGGCGTAACGCCGCTTGAGGGGTGAATAGAAAAACCAGCCAACCCAGCAAAGGCAAAGGACTCATGCTGACCGCTAGCCAATAAAGGTAATCAAGAAACCGTGGAGGAATATATGAGAGTTTTAACCCCTCGCCGATGCCTTCGAGCGAATAGCCTGTCGTTAAAGGACCGCCGTACGCCGTATAATTGAAGGCGAAAAGAAACAGCGCCAAGGGCAATCCGCCTAACAGAAAGAACAGCCATGTTCGCAGGTTCGCGCGCAAGCCGATAATGACCGGTAGGCATAACACGATGCCCATCGGACGAACCAGCACCACCATCCCTAGCGACGCACCCGCCAACAAAGCATAAGCAACGAGGTGACTTCCCTCATCCCTATTCGTGCGTAAAGCTGCCCAGATGGCAGCCAATGTCCATACGGCGGTGGGCAAATCGCTCATTGGGTGTAACGCATAGGTCAGGTAAACCGCGTGACAGCTTAACAACAAAGCGCCCGTGGCAGCCCATATGCGCGACAAGCCCAGTTCCATTCCCAATAGATAAATCAGCACTATGCCAAAAACCGCCAACAACGGATTGATGATGAAGGGACCGTTCTTCCAACCTAACAGGATTGCTCCTGCCGCCATATGCAGCGAATAACCGACGGAATAAAACGGAGCGAGTATTCCGGGTTGTCTGGTTGGCACGTAACCTAAAGGGCGAAAGTTGTTCAGATAGCTTTGCGACAGGCCCAGTGACTTAAACAGTTCAGGTGTATATGAGAAGTCCCAACTCACGAGCGCGCGTGCCAGATTGGCATAACCGGTTGAGTCTGACCCACCCACCGAGTAAACCGCGTTGCGCACCAGCCAGCCACCATAGATCGCCAACACCAAAATCATGATCAATGAGGATGGTTTGATACGCTTACCAAGGTCAGCCAACCGGGTCAGCCATTGGGCAGTGCGACTCCCTTTTGCTTGAACTACGGCTCCCAGCAAAAGCAGCAACAAGCCTACGGCGCTATAAACCGCGCCGTTGCGAAAGCTGGGGGAATTGAAAACGAAGCGAATGCGATGTTCGCCCGCTGGTACGACGATGCCGCGCAAGGTGTAACTCACTCGTTCGACCGGTATCCGTTGGCCGTCGAGATAAGCGTCCCAACCGCGATAGTAAATTTCGCTCAACACTAGTAAGCCCGCTTGTGTGTGGCGCGTTTGCAAATCAATGCGTTGCGGTTCGTAACGGGTCAGCCGCACTTCGGCGTTGGTCTGGTCGCTGGCGGGCGGGAAGCTCGCGGGCGTCTCACCGTAATGCTCGCGCTCCACCAAGGCTGTCGCGCGCGGATCGAACGCCGTGCCGTCGGCGAACTTGCCGGTCGTGACAGCTTGCAAGACTTCAGCGGTGGGGGCGACTCGCCAGTTTTTCACGAACCACGCGCGCGGCAGCCATCGTTTGTTTTGATAAAGCGTCACCGCACCGAATTGTTGCAACTGTTCCCACCGTTCGGTGGAAACGCTCAAATCGCCCAGCGCAGTGGATTGTTTCGTGGCGGAATCAAACAATACGGCGCGCGAAATCGTGAGATCAGCGGAAGGCGCGAGGTAGTTCACTTCGATTTGCGTAATCTGCGCGCGGTCGAATTTGAAGCGCGTCAGGTAACGATGGCCTTGAAAGCCGTCTTCCGGCCAGGTTTCGATAGGGTTAGGCCGAACGTGTTTGACGACGGCATGCGTATCAGGGCGGTCGTGTGCCCATTCCGCCGTATCGCGTCCGGCTTGCATCTCGTGGCGAATGACGCGTCCGTCCGCCGTCGTCAGCTTGAATTCGAGAACCGGGGTGCCGGTCGTGAGGTCGAGCGAATTGACCATCGCCGAAACCAAAACCAGTTCGTCGGCAGTCGCGGTCGTCTTAAAGATGGAATGCAAGCCCGGTTTGCAAATAAAACGTTCCGGCTCCGCGCTGAACCTGACGCCTTCGATCTCGATGGAATCATTTGTGCCGCGTTCCATCAACAGATATTTCACGTTGAGCAAATCCAGTCCGCGATGCGGCGGCGTGAAGGCTTCAGGATTTTCGACTACGCCTTCGAGCGTCATATTGCCGGTGATTTCAGTGGTACGCAGCAGGCGCATCGGGTCGTATCCGTTCACGCTATGCAAGCCATGCAAAATCGAATTGTTCGGGTAATCCAACAACTCAACGTTGGGGCCGAACGGTTGCGGCGAATGGCTCACGATGCGAAAGCTGCTTAAGTCGGGTTCGCGCTCTTTGATGAATTTAACTGAGGGCGAATCGCTGAACTTTTCTGCCATATCATAAGTCGGCAAGCGCCATTCATAAGACAAGCCGAACGACATGGCATCGCCCACCACGACTGCCACGATCACCACTGCCGCCAATAGGTTTTGCCGGTAGGTATAAAGCATCAACGCGACGACGCCCAGCACGAAACAGACCACGGGAAAATAAAGATCAGGGTTGGATAAGGCTCCGGCTTCAGGTGGCAGGGGCATTTCCATTTGCAGTTGTTTGGTGAACCAGCCGTAAAGCAGGGCTGCAAGAGCTACGATCAAACCCAGGACTGCTGTACTCAAGGTCGCCATACGCCAACGCGCACGCGCTTCGAGTTGGGCAAGTGCCGTTACGCCGAAGCCCGCAAGCAAGCCTACGGCAAAGTTGAATTCCATCAGATGGCGTCCCGGTGCGCGGAACAGCTTATAAACCGGAATGTGATGCAATACGTGATTCAGTTGGAAGGGCATGTTGTCGCCGGTTGATACGGTCAATGCGATGATCGCCCACGCCAGCCAAAACCATTGCACCGAACTTTTGCGCCGCATCGCAATCGCCGCAAAGGTAAACAGGCACGTCAGCATGCCTACGTAACCAGTCGTCTCGGTGAGATTCCAGCGCCCCCAATAAGGCACGACGTAAGGCCCCAGCGCCGCGCCGCCGTAGTAATAGGGAAAGAGCAAGTTAAAAAACTGGCGCGGTGCGAGTGAGAATTGCGAAAAGTAGTTATAGGTAATCGAAGCGCGTTCAGTGAAACGCAACATCTCGCCTTCGGGCAGCAATTGAATGGCCGAGAGGAATCCGCCGATTA
>JABFSD010000316.1 GCA_013140935.1 Acidobacteriota bacterium | reverse complement strand
GAAGCGAAAGAGTTTTTCGGTGATACCGAATTGCGTGTCGGCTTAAAACGCGAGGCCTTTCAGCAAGAGCGTGAAGTTGTCGTATTTCTCGAACTCAGTCGCTTGCTCTTCGGGCAAGGCGCTGTCAAAGGCGTGGCGTTTGTATTCACCGCCGAAACGCATGCTATGCGCGCCTTTCAGCCACGTCAGGTTGTCGGCCACGCTCCACGTGCGTTGTTCGCGGCGATTGAACGTATCGTTCGGGCCGCCGAAGGAGAAGCGTTCCATCAGCGTGCCGGGACGGCCTACATAGTGTCCCAGGCGGCGCGTGCCGGGGCCTTGATCGTAAGTGAGCGCGGGATTCGGAATGCCGACCGATTCGTTGGTGATGGCGAGAAAGGGATCGTCCAACACGCGCGTATTGTTCAGGAAAAACAGGCCGAAGCGCGCTTCATTGATTAGGTTTGAACCGAAGGTATGAATGTCAGAGACCGCCAGCGTGCGATTGCGGTCGCTGCGTTTAAGCGTGACCGGCGAGACCAGACTGTTCGGGTCGGGAAACGGATCGAGTCCCGGAAAGTTGGCGAAGAAGAACGTGCCGTTGAGCGTGTTGGCTTCGCTGACTTTGTAATCGAGCCGCGTCGTGAATTGATTTTGTTTGAACGACGCGGGAGAGACGTTGCGTTGCCGAATGAACGGATTGCCGCCGACCGCGAGGTCTGTGCCTGCGCCGGTGTTGATGTCGCGGCCTACGACGTTCGAGCCGCGCGGTGCCGGGACGAAGAAATCGCCCGTTACCGGGTTTCTGATATTGAGCAAGCGCACTGCGACATCGGCGATGGCGTTCGCATTCGGAATCGAAGCCGTGATGCCTGGGTTCAACTGACTGAATGCGGCAAAAAGATTTTCTTTGGTGCGTGCGCCGCTGATGAGTTGCAAGGCTTGCGGCTGCACCGAAATGCTGCTGGCGGTCGGCACGAAAGCCGTACTGGCTTCGGTGCGTTGATAGTTGCCGAAAAAGAAGAAGCGATCTTTGATGGCCGGGCCGCCGATGGTGAAGCCGCCTTCGTTGCGGCGGGCGCGCGGACGATCAATGCCGTCTTTGTTGAAGAAGAAATCGTTCGCGTTCAGCTTTTCGTTTTGCAGGTAATAGTAAAGCGTGCCGCTGAAATTATTCGTACCGCCTTTAGTAATGAGTTGGAAATTGCCGCCGCCGCTGCGTCCGGTCGAAGCGTCATACAAGCTGGTTTGCAGCTTTACTTCGGCGAGCGATTCGGGCGCGGGCGAGATGTTGTTGTTGAGCGAACCTTCGTTAGAAGTGATGTTGGTGGCGTCTACGCCGTTGAAACTCAGGCTCGTGCTGGTGGTGCGCGTGCCGTTGACCGAAGGCGAAATGTTGCCGTTGCCGTTCGTCAACGAAGGCGGCAGATCGGAACTCACGCCCGCTTCGGCAGAAAGCAAATGCGTGAAGCTGCGCGTTGAGGTCGGCACTTTGGTCAACTCTTCGGCATTCAACTGGCGAAAAGTTGTCACCGTCGTCGGCGTCAATAGCGGCGCAGTGGTAGTGATTTCAACTTGAATACTGACTTCGCCGACTTCGAGTTTGGCGTCGAGTACGCGCGGCACTGAGGCTTCAACCGCAACGCTGGCGACGGCTTTCTTGAAGCCATTGGCTTCAAACGTAACTTTATAATTACCGACAGGCAGCACGGCGATTTGCCAGCGGCCTTCGGCATCGGCGGTGGTGGTACGGCTCAAGCCCGTATCGCTGTTAGCGAGAAGGACTTTCGCGCCCGCGACGGCTGCGCCCGTGTTGTCGGCGATGGTGCCGCTCAGACTGCCCGTCGGGCCTGATTGCGCGAAGATGAATAATGACAAGCTTAACAGCAGCGTCATAACGCCGCTCCATCGTTTGAGCATCCGTTGGTGGTTAAACATAAAAGCTCCTTTATTTCTGCTTTAATTCTGTGAGTGAAAAGCGTCGTGTCGTTAAGGCAGGAGTATGGCAAAGCGATCTAAAGCCAGTTTTAGGCGGGCGTAAAGTTGCGGTTAAGTTTCAGGCTTCAATGCAAGGTATAACGAACGGTCGCGTAATCGTCGTGACGCCACGTGAACGGCTAGTCTTCAGGCTGAGTTATGGCTTTGTAAGTTGTTTGTTAAGGCTGGCGAACGGGAACACTTAATATAGATTTTAACCTTGCCTAAAGTGCCTTTAACGTTTCGTTGTTAGTCTCCGCCGCTACTGACGCATTCACATTAGCCTGAGCAGTCAATCCAGACAGTCCAAGCAAACACATTCGGAGACTCACACTATGTTCACCACTCATCATTACTCTGCGGCGCAACGCGGCTTCGCGTTGGCCTTCATGTTTTTCAGTTTGCTGGCGTTATCCAGTACAGCGTTCGCGCAATCTGAATCAGGCAGCGCCGCTGTCGAAGGCACGATCAGCGCGCCCGATGGCAAGGTCATTGCGGGCGCAACTGTCACGGTGCGCAATCTTGAAACAGGTTACGCGCGTACGCTGGCGACCAACGAACGCGGTCAGTTCGTAGCCAGCGTGATGCCGGTCGGCACTTACCAGATCGAAGCCAACGCCAACGGATTCGGCACGATCAAGCGCGAAAACGTGTCGCTGTCAGTGGGCAACACCGAAACGGTGAATTTGCGGCTGCAAGTTGCGGGAGTGAACGAGGCGATTACGGTTTCGTCAGAAAGCATTTTGCTCGACACCGAAGAAGGCGCGACCGGTTCGACCATCAATCAGCGCGCTGTGAGCGAGTTGCCGATTCGTGGACGCAATTTCACCGACTTCATTCAACTCACGCCGGGCATCGTGCAAGAGTCTGACCGCAAGGGTTTGGTCATTGCCGGACAGCGTTCGATCAACTCGAACATTGCGATTGACGGAGCCGATTTCAACGACGCGCTGCAAGGCAATCAACGCGGCGGCAACGATGCGATTTTCTTTTTCCCGCAAACCGCGATTCGTGAATTTCAGGTCGTGCGTTCGGGCGCGACGGCTGAGGTCGGACGCACCGGATCGGGCTTCGTCAACGCCGTGACCAAATCGGGTACGAACGACTGGCACGGCGAAGCGTTCTTTATGAATCGCAATCCCCGCCTGACTTCGGACGATGCGTTCGGGAACCAGGGTAACAATCAACAGAATCAATTTGGCGGTTCGGTGGGCGGGCCGTTGCGCCGCGATAAGGCGTTTTTCTTCGTCGGCGCTGAGCAGAATTTTTTGCGCATTCCTTACTTCGTGCGCTTCGGCACTCCGGCAGCGAATCTCACTGTGCCAACGAACATTCTCAACCTGCAAGGCGAACACGAAAGCACCAATAATCCGACAGCGGTGTTTGTGCGCACCGATTTCATTTTGTCGCAAAGCAATACGTTGAACGTGCAATACACTTATTCGCGTTTTCGCGGCGACAACTTCGGCGCGTTGGCTGATGGAACTACGTTGACTGATAACTTTGCCGCGACCAATTACGAAGCAGGCACAAAGAGCAACGGCGTCAAAGCCAGTTTGGTTACGGTGCTTGACGCGCGCACGATCAATGAATTCCGCGCGCAAATCGCCACCGACAATCGCCGCGAAGACCCCAACGAGCTCGGCCCTGAACTGCGCGTAGACAATTTCGGACGCTTCGGCAATTCCAGCAGCCGCCCGCGCCGCTTTGAAACGACGCGCTATCAGTTGTCAGACAATCTTTCGCTCAACACCAACGCGCATCGTTTGCGTTTCGGCGTTGATTACAACCTCAACGAATTCAAAGCACAGCGCCAATCAGACTTTCTCGGCCAGTGGCGTTTCAGCAGTCTGGCTGATTTTCTCAACGGCATTCCGCGCCGCTTCACGCAAACCCTCGTCACCGTGCCCGACTTGATCGTATCGAGCGGCGATCAACAGGAGCTGGCGTTTTTCGTGCAGGATCGCGTGAAGCTCTCGTCGTCATTGACGCTCACGGCAGGCTTGCGTTGGGAAGGCCAATGGAATCCGCAACCAATACGCCCAAATCCGATGTTGAAAGAAACGACGTTCATTCCGAACGATCTCGAAATGTGGCAGCCGCGTTTGGGCTTGGCGTGGGACGCGGGCAATCAAGGCCGCACGGTCGTGCGCTTGTCGGCGGGGCTTTATAACTCGCGCACGCCCGCCACGTTGTTTCATCGCGTTTTCACCAACAATGACATCATCACCAAAGATTACAGCTTTGACGAACGCACGGGTGCGTGCCGCACAGCTACAGGCGCAGCGGTTCCGGCGAACTGCGTCTTTCGCGGCGCAGGCACGATCTTGAGTTATCCGAACATCCTGACGACGATTCCTACGTTGCCCGCAGGCATCGCCAATCGCGTAGCGACGCGCGCTTTCGGCTTTCAACCTGACTTCCGCAACCCGCGCACCTTTCAGGCTTCGGCGACGTTGGAACAAAGCCTCGGCAAAGACGCGAGCCTTTCAGTTGGATATGTGCGCGCCGCTGGCTGGAACCTGCAACGCCGCGTAGATCGCAATCTCGCTGCGCCCGTGATTGATGTGGCGACCGGTTATCCGCGCTTCACTGCGCCGCGACCGAATCCGGCGATTGGCATTTATTCGATCAACGAATCGTCGGCGCATTCGACTTACGACGCGCTCGTCGTGAACTTGCAACAACGTTTCGCGCGCCGTTATCAGCTCGGATTCAATTACACGCTGGCGAACAACCGCGACGACGATTCGAACGAACGCAATTTCTCGCGCGAGACGACGCTCAATCCCTTTGATCTGAAAGCCGAAGCTGGCCCGTCGAAACAGGACGTGCGCCACAACTTCAACTTCAACGGATTGATTGATCTCGGCGCGGGCTTCACGTTGAGCAGCATTTTGATTACGCGCTCCGGCTTTCCTTACACCGCCGTTGTGGGCGACGACATTCAAGGCGACGTCAACACTGATAACGACCGCGCTGTCATCAACGGACGCATCGTGCCGCGTAACAGCTTTCGCCAACCGAACTTTTTCAATCTCGACATGCGCTTGTTGAAATCGTTCAGCCTAGGCGAAACGCGCAAGCTGTCGTTCATGGCGGAATTCTTCAACGTCACGCGCGCGTCGAATAAAAACTTTGGCGTAGACGGCGTCAGCATCTTTGGCAACGCAGGCAACGCACTGCCCGCCGTGTCTGTGCCGACGGTGTTCCCGCTGCTGGGCGAAGCGTTCACTGCGCCTTCGACTGCGCGCTTTGGTGGGCCGCGTCAATTGCAACTGGGCGCGCGTTTCACTTTCTAAACTTAACCAAACGATAAAGCACCGATAACGCTGGCTTAAAATTGATGCGCTATTTTATGGGCTGTATTAGGTGCTAGTCCTGTGTCTCTGTAGAGCGTTCCCTTTTCGTCTGAACGGGAACGCTCTCTTTTTATCTGCACGGCTGAGAGCTCCGCCGAAATTAAAGCAAACTTGAAGCAGGCTTAACGCCTATCTAACAAGTTCTTGTTACGCTGCGAGAATATCACCACAAGAAAAACCGGCTTGAAGGAGAGAAACAATGCCAATGAAGATGGAGCAGGAATGGAATGGTTTACGTGACCAGATACTTTTGATGGGCGGCGAAGTCGAACACGCGATTGATAGCGCAATGCGTTCGTTGATCGAACGCGATTCCGATTTAGCCGCTGAAGTGCTCGCGGGTGACGACCGCGTAGACGCCCACGAACTCGAAATAGACCGCACCTGTTTGCGTTTGTTTGCGCTCAAAGTGCCGAGCGAACAGGAACTCCGCGTCGTGCTGACGGCGGCGAAACTTACGCCGATTCTCGAACGCATCGCCGATCACGCCTGCAACATCGCGCGCGCAGCGATTGATCTGAACGACGAGCCGCAATTGAAACCTTACATTGATTTGCCGCGCATGAGCGCGCGCGTTTGCGCGATGCTGAAAGACTCGCTGGACGCTTATGCCGCCGCCGATGCCCGCGCCGCCCGCGCCGTGATAGAACTCGACGACGAAGTAGATCGGCTTTATGACCGCATCTTTCATGAACTGCTTGATTACATGGCAACCGATCAATACGCCGCCGGACGCGCCGCGCGGTTGTTGATGGTCGCCAAACACCTTGAACGCATGGGCGATTACGTCACGGATATTTGCGAACAGATCGTCTTTATGGCGGAAGCGCAAGTCATCAAACATTCGCGCCTGTTAAGCACCACATTGGCAACCGCATGAAACCTTACATCCTCATTGTCGAAGACGATCCCGATTTAGCCGAAGGCATTCGTTACAACCTCGACCGCACCGGCGCTTTCACCGTGCAAGTGGCCGCGAGTGGCGAAGACGCGCTGCGCTATGCTTTTCCGAAAACACAGGAACGCAAAGGCACTGGGTCGTTGCAAACGGTCTCACTTTTTATCCTCGATTTGAATCTGCCAGGCATGAGCGGCTTTGAACTCTGCCGTCGCTTTCGCTCTGAAGAAGCTACGCGCAACAAACCGATCTTGATGCTCACTGCGCGCACCGAAGAAAACGACAAAGTAAAAGGCTTGGAACTCGGTGCCGATGATTACATGACCAAACCGTTTAGCGTGCGTGAACTCGTCGCGCGCGTGAAAGCCCTGCTGCGCCGCGCCGGTTACGAAGAAGCCGCACCCGAAGCGTATGACGACGGACAATTGAAAGTGGATTACGGCGCGTTCACGGCTTATTGCAGCGGCGCTGAAATCAAACTCACACGCAAGGAACTCGCCTTGCTCGTCATTCTTACACGCACGCCCGGTCGCGTGATTCCGCGCGAAAAGCTGCTCGATGAAGTCTGGGGCATGCAGTATTACGGCGAAGCCCGCACGCTCGACGTACACATCAGCGGCCTGCGCAAAAAGCTCGGCGAATGCGGCCAACGCATCGAAACCGTCATCGGCATCGGCTATCGCTTGCGCGTGTCTGAAACAGAAAAAGCCGCCACCCAATGAAATCATTGCTTTGTTTCTTGCGACCGTCTCAATTCGGTTAGGCCGGTTGGCTGATGACGGTTTTATCTGGCTGTCCTGAAGTCATGACACTTATGCAAAGAATGGTCGAAGCACGAAAGACTATAGACCGCAGATGACGGGGATGCGGCGGATTTTCGCGGATTCGTTAGGGGGGTTATCCGCGAGAATCCGCCGCATCCGCGTCATCTGCGGTCTATCAGACTTGGAATGGCAAAAGTGTCCAGACATCAGCTGGCTGTCGCAATCCTGCTCAGGATGGCCCTGAAACTTTCCAGCCCGGCTTCCAGATTTTCGATGATCTCTTCGGCCAATACGTCTGGGTTAGGCAGGTTGTCTAAATCCGCTAGCGATTGATCTTTGATCCAGCCAAGGTCGAGGCTGGTCTTGTCGCGGTTGCTGATTTCATCGTAACTGAACTTACGCCAACGTCCGTCGGGATTGGTTTCGGCGTGATAAGTCTCGCGCCGTTTGTGCCGGTTCGTCGGGTTATAGCATTCGATAAAATCGCGCAGGTCATCAATGCGCAGCGGATTTTTCTTCAGCGTGTGATGCACGTTCGTGCGGTAATCGTAATACCAAATCGCTTTCGTCCAGGGTGCTTTGGCGGCAGGCTTGTTATCGAAAAAGATCACGTTCGCCTTGACGCCGTGCGCGTAAAAAATCCCGGTCGGCAAGCGCAAGATCGTGTGCAGGTCAGTCGTTTCCAACAGCCGCCATCTTCAGGAAGAGTAAGTAGGTGAGTTGTTCGAGATAATCGCCGTAACTCACGCCGTCGTCGCGCAACGTGTGACAGAAGCTCCAGACTTTGCTGACGAGGCTGTTGGTATTGGTTGTTTCCATAAGATTTATACGTGCTTTCACGCACCACAAATCGCCGCTGCCTGAGCGCCGGAGGCGCGGCAGGATATTAGCCGGTGGTGCAGCCACGCACCACGAATCGCCGCTGCCTGAGCGCCGGAGGCGCGGCAGGATATTAGCCGGTGGTGTAGCGTCAGCGTAACCACCGGTTAAGTGGCGGCAAAATCACGCGCCCCAGCGGGGCGCAGGACAAAC
>JABFSD010000794.1 GCA_013140935.1 Acidobacteriota bacterium | reverse complement strand
TCATAAAGCTGCCCGACCAATGAAGCCGCGTTGTCAGCATCGGTTTGCCCCGTGCGGCGGCGCAGCGCGTACGCAAATGTGTTTAGACCCCGTAGCGTTGAACATCATGAAGTTGTTGCCGCTGCCCAATCAGCCGGGACTCGTCAACAATTACGTCATCTCTGATACGGCTTCGTTCAAACGCGACCTGATGGCGATTCGCATTGACCAGACGGTGTCTGACAAGCACAGCTTCTTTGGCCGCTATACCAAAGAGTTTCGGCAACAGGCCGAACCGAATTTTCTCGGTTCGATTGCGACCAACTCGCGCGTCATCGTTGACACATTTCACAACTTCACGTTCAACGATCTTTATTCGTTTACGCCTAATCTGATTAACAACTTTCGTTATGGTTATACGCGCGCGCGTGCCCACCAGACGCCGTTGAGCGAAGGTTACGACCCCGGTCAACTCGGCTTGCCTGCTTATATTTTGCAGACGGCTCCGATTGGCGCGTTTCCGATTTTGAGTTTCGCCAACGCGGGCGCACAGGGCGCAGGCATCGCCAGCGAAATCACCGCCGGACAAATCGGCGGCAGCGGCAACAACCAGCCGCGCGATACGCAAACGTTCAACAATACGCTGACGTGGTTGCGCGGCGCGCACAACGTCAAGACCGGAGCCGAGTTTCGCCTGATTCGTTTCTTCGCGTTTCAGTTCAACAATCCGGCGGGTACTTATACGTTTAGCCGCACGCAAACACGCGGGCCGTTTCCGAACGTGACGCCGACCAACGTCGCCGAAACGGGTTCGGGTTTCGCATCGTTTTTGTTGGGTCTGCCCGCCAGCGGCTCGAAAGAGCAACTCACGCCGATCACGGTTTATCACCACTATTACGCGGGCTTCGTGCAGGATGATTGGAAGTTCAACAGTCGCCTGACTTTGAATCTGGGCTTGCGATGGGATTACGAAACCGGCACGGGCGAAACACATGGCTTGGTAGCGAATTTCGATCCGCTCAAAGATTCGCACTTGAAAGGCCGCGTCGCCGCGCCGGTTGATCCGATTGTGCGCCAACTCAATCCGAACTTCGCCGACCTGAAAGGCATCATCAATTTTCCTGAAGGCCCAGCGACTTCTTATCCGAACAAACGTTTCGCGCCGCGCATCGGACTGGCTTATCGCCTGGGCGACAAAACGGTTTTGCGGGGCGGGTTCGGCATTTATTTCGTGCCGCTGTCGGTCGAACAAAACACCGCGCTGGGCAACGTATTCACCGTGAATGCGCCGCAGGCTTTCGATGCCAACGGGCAAGTGCGGCAACCCGGCACGGTGAATGCGCCGACGGTTTTTTTGAGCAATCCCTTTCCGAACGGCATCACCGCGCCGCCCGGCAGTTCGCTCGGAGCCGATACGCAAATCGGCCAAAGCCCTTTGTTTATCGAACCGACGCGCCGCAACGCTTATATTCAACAATGGAACGTCGTCATCTCGCGCGAGCTGAAAAAGAATCTCGTGCTGGACGTAGCTTATTCAGGCGCGCACGGCGTGCGGCTGCCTTATCGCACGGTGAACCTCAATCAGATTCCGCAATCCATGATTGATTTCGCCAAAGCGAATTTCGCCTCGGCGCGTGACTTCAATGGCGTAGCGGCGACGAGCGTCAACCAGTTTTTCAATCAAACCATCGCCAATCCATTCTTTGGTTTGATTACGAATCCGAACTCGACGCTGCGCAACGCGAACGTCACGCGCGCGCAATTGCTGAAACCGTTTCCGCAATACGACAACCCGCAACTTTTCAATCCGCACATCGGCGCGAGCAAATACAACTCGTTGCAGGTGCGTTTACAGAAACGCTATAGCAACGGGCTGACCGGCAACGTGAGTTACGTCTGGGGCAAGTTGATTGACATCGGGCGCAACGGCAACAACAACAGCGGCGCGGCCACGAGCATCGAAGACATTTATGACCTCGAAGGCGAATACGCCGTGTCGAATTTCGACGTGCCGCATCGTTTGCAGGCGAGCTTCAGTTACGAATTGCCGTTCGGTCGTCGCAAGAAATTCGGCCACGAATGGAACCGCATCACGCAAAGCGTGTTGGGCGGCTGGCAAGTCAGCGGCACCGTTACCAGTCAATCGGGTACGCCGATTTCATTGGTGGCGAACGGCATCGGTTTGGGCTTTGCCACGCGCCGCACCGATAAGGTGGCGGGCGATGCGAGTTTTGATAACGCCAGCGAACGCGCGCGGGCAGGCGATACGTGGTTTAACACGGCGCTGTTTTCGCAACCGGCTGATTTCACGTTGGGTACGGGCGCGCGGAATTTCAGCGATGTGCGGCGCGACGGCTATCGTGACGCGAGTCTTTCCTTGCTGAAAAACTTTCTCTTCCGCGAAGGCAAACACAAGATTCAATTGCGCGGCGAATTTATCAACGCGTTCAATCTGGTGGTGTTCGGCACGCCCGGCTCGAACGTGAGCGATCAGGTGAACTTTGGCCGCATCACGACGCAAGGCAATCAAC
>JABFSD010001030.1 GCA_013140935.1 Acidobacteriota bacterium | reverse complement strand
CAGTTGAAATTGCCGCGTGTCCAACTCAGATCGCCGCGTACGTGATCGGTGAAGTTGTATTGTGTGCCAATGGTTTTGTTGCCGTTGGTGTCGGCATAAGCCGTATAGCCATCGGTCGCAAAGGTGATGACGGGGAAAGAGTTGGTATCGCCTTCTGAAACGCCTTTCAGCCCCAGCTTCTGCGGCCAGCCTTGTCCGACTTGATCGTTGTCGAAAATCTGGCGCAACTTGGTGTTGCCATAAGTCAGGTGCAAGTTGATGGTAGGCGTAATCACATAATCGTAATTGATACGCGTAAAGGTCGGACGATTCGCTGAATAAGAAGTCGTGCCGCCGCCTTGCAACGGTTGCGGCAACGGTCCGGTTTGCACTGCGCCGAGGTCTTGCCAGGTGTAAAAGAAGTTGACCAGATGTTTGTCCGTTATGTTGTGATTGGCTTTAATGCTCCATGAATTCTGGCGCGTTTTGGTTTGAATCGTCGCCAGATAGTTGTTGAGCAAGCCTGTCGTTGTCGTCGCCGGAATTAATGCGAGAACATTTTTTGAAACGTTGCTGAACCGATTGGACGGAATAATGTTGCCCGCGAATGCCTGGCCATTGACCGGGTCAAAAATTTGGCGCGGCAGAATTTCTGAGAAATCACCGGTGCGCATCTTGGCAGTCGGCAAGCTGCGGAAGCTCGTTGCCGCATCAGCGCGGCGAAAGTTTTCAGTGGTGAAAAGGAAAAACGATTTGGTCTTATCCTGATTATAACCGCCCAAAAACTTGGGCGTATAAATCGGCCCGCCAATCGCGCCGCCAAAGTTGTTGCCGTGGAAAGGAATCTTGCGCGCTACGACGCCCGCGCCCAACGGAGTCGCTTTGGTCGCCCAAGCGTTCGCGTTAAAGGCGCTCGAGTTATGGAAGAGAAACGCCGTGCCGTGAAATTCACGCCCGCCTGATTTGGTAACAAATGATTCGATGCCGCCGCCCGTACGACCGTATTCCGCCGCGAAGGTATTGTTGATGAGTTTGAATTCGCCGATAGATTCGACTGAAGGCAAACCGTTGAAAGCTACGCCGCCTGATTCGGGGTTCGTGGCGTTGACGCCATCAATCAAAATTTCTTTGGAGCGGCGTTGGCCGCCCGAGATGCCGCCTTCAGCGCCTGCGCCATTCGTGACACCCGGTTGAAAGCCGATGAAGGCTTCCGGGTTGCGAATGCCTGCCGCGTTAATCGGCGCATCGGTCAACAGCTTCGCCGAAAAAGTGACGCCGACTTCAGTGGTGGCAGTTTGCAAGGGCGGCGTGTCGGTCGTGACTTCCACCGTTTGGCTCACATCGCCGACTTCCAGTTTCAAATCAGCCACCGTAGTGTTCGAGATGGCAACGATGACATTGGCGCGTGACAGCTTTTTGAAGCCCGCCTGTTCGACTGTCAGGGTATAGGAACCGACTTCGAGATTGGGAAAAGAATACAAGCCTTCGCTGCTGGAAACGGTCGCATTGGTACGACCAGTAGCAAGATGCTTAGCGTTCACTTTGGCATTGGCAATGACCCCGCCATTGGGATCGGTCACGGTGCCGGAAAGCGAACCTGCGCTGTTTTGTCCAAAGGCGGCAGTGGCGGCCAGCAATAAGAGACACGCCCACGAACAAACAGGTTGGAGGAATCGTTTCATGTTATTCACCTCGTGCTTAATGATTTTTGATCTGTTTTTGAGTGATGAGAGAAACGCCAGGATTCGTCTCTCACAGGATTCAATCGGTAAGTCAGTGATTTCCCCGCAAAGCGAGCCGCAGGTTATGCGGATATGACAAAAGCGTCAAGGCCAATAACGATAAGGAAGCGACAAGTTCAGATTTGACAAAGCCCAGGCCGATTTTTAGTATGCCGCGCGTTTCAAACAACGCTCTTTGGGAAGTCGTCTAATGGTAAGACTGCGGACTCTGGATCCGCCTATCGGGGTTCGACTCCCTGCTTCCCAGTATAAAAAAGGACGCTCAAGTTATTGAGCGTCCTTTTTTTGTTTGGTGCGCCAGCGGGACGCTGGCGCACCGCTTACTCACTAACGCGGCGCTGGTAGGGCGGAGCCGCTTGGGCCGCACGGCGCGTGATTTCGGCGGCGACTTCGAGTTTTTCCATCGTGCCCAACATTTCGAAGATATTCAGCAAGCGTTGTTTCAGCGAATCGCGCCACGTCCAGCGAATCACCATCCGCGTAGCGAACAGTTTCTCGGCTACCTGACTGCTGAACGCACGGTCGGCTTCATCCAGCTTATGGGCAATCAGATAAGACACCATGAATTTCAACACGTCGGATTGCAGCCGCGCTTCACTGACCGGGGAAACGTAAATCGCCTTGAGCATCGGTACGGCTTCAAAAATCGTATGCACGGGCGCTTCAGTGTCGGGCAGCGGCGAGAGCAACAGCACGTGTTCCGGCTCGAAAGGCAACAACACCTGATAAGCGAGTTCTGACCACGTGAGATGCTGGCCGTTGGCGCGTTCGAGTTGGGTGTGATTGAGATT
>JABFSD010000388.1 GCA_013140935.1 Acidobacteriota bacterium | reverse complement strand
GCATAAAGCGCGTGCGGCCCCAGATTGAACGCGAAGCCCGACTCGTGGCTGGTCATCGCGCGTCCGCCCAGTTGCGCGGCCTTTTCCAACAGCGTCACGCGACGGTTCGCGCGCGCGAGGGTGACGGCGGCGGTCAGACCCGCGAGTCCGCCGCCGATGATGATTACGTTTGAAGTGGTTGGCATAGCGATGGTCTTTTACGCGCAGAAAGCCAGCTTGCGCAACTTCGCGTCGGAGGCACAAGATAGCCGCAATGTTCGACCACGCCGTAGAATTCATTCAACAACCCGAACAACTCGCTGCCTTCGCCGAACGCGCCCTCAACACGAAGGCGATGGCGCTCGACATCGAAACCGTCAACTGGTGCGATCGCCAACGCGAACAGGTAGCGCTCGTGCAACTCGCCTTTCGTGCAGAAGAAAAAATACAAGTTGCCGTGATTGATACGTTGGCGTTGCGCGATCTCGAAGCCTTACGCCGTCCGCTCGAACTCAGCCTCTCGACCAAAGCGATTCACAATGCGAGTTATGACGCGACGCGGTTGCAGCGGCATTACGGCATCGCGACTTCGCCGATTCACGACACGATGCTGGCGGCGCGGCGCAGCGGCGATAAAAAATGTTCGCTCAAGGCGCAAGCTGCCGCGCGTCTCGGACTCGAACTCGACAAGACCGAACAGCGCAGCGATTGGAGCCGCCGTCCGTTGAGTCAGGAACAGTTGCATTACGCTTCGTTGGATGCGGTGGCGACCTTGATGCTTTACGAACAGCAACTCGCGCGCGGACTGCGCGGCGATTACGAATTGCGTGAACGCAGCGCGTTGAACCCTGACGCGCCGCAATGGCGTGCGGTTCCGTTAATCGCCGACAACGAACCGACCATTGAAATGCGCGCGTTGCAATCAGAAGAACTCGATCAAGCTGCGCTCGCCTTGCTCGGCGTCATCGCCGAATTGCACGGACGTTATAGCCCCGAACAACTCGCCGCTTCGGTCGGCAGCGAACGTATCGGCCTCGCTGGCTGGATCATGGACCAAACCCTCGGTACCGAAATTGACGTAGACGAAGCCAGCGCCCGCCAAGTCATCGCCGATCTATGCGCGACCGGTTTCACGCACATCAGCCTCACGCGCCGTCTCGAAGCCACCGACGCAGGCGCGCAACGCTGGCAACAATACAAAGCGAATTTGTGAACTCAGTTGAATTTGCCTTGCCACTCAAAAAGCACAGGCGTAAGCTGCGCGCGTCTCAAACACCACGTTACTTCAAATTCACAACGGCAATTTAATGGTTCCCATGACTATTGGCTGAACGGGGGTTCAGCCCTTCACGCGACCTTGCGTCGCAGAGGTTTTTTTATGAAGCATCCCCACGCCGTTTCGCTCGCTAAGCGTTTGCTGGATTCACACATTCGATTTCATCCGACGCAACCAACTATGCCTACGCCCAACGCAGAAGAATTGAGTTGGGCCATCGAAATTCTTTCGACTCATCTCGACGCTTGCATGAAGCAACGCGTCCCGCCTGACTTGTGCGAAGCCGTCAACGAGGCGCTCGATTTCGCGTTGCGCCACGAGAAGGCTTACGAACCGATTCCGCATGCCCTGCGCTGGCGTTCAGCGTTGGTCATGCTCGAAGAACAAGACGCCGACTAAATCTCTCGGTTGCCCCACCTCACCAAATGCGAACTGGTTGCGTTACCGATACTCGAAATGGGGTAAGGTTGCGACGCACTAGCCCTGAAGTTATCTCCCCAACGCGCGTATTCCTTTTGTTTTCAGCCGAACTCTGCGCGGCGCGACGATGGCACGCCAAGTGCTAAGTCGAAGTCGTCTCGCGTCACTCCCTTGAAAATACCTCCAGCACGCCTCAACCAAAATAGGAGTTGATGTATGCAAATCCCATCTCTGCTGACACGAATCGGCATGGCGTTTTTGGCGCTTTCGTTCTTATCGGTTCCGGCGCTGACCACTAAGGCTTACGCCGACAGTCGCCGTTCAGACAATGCCCGTTCTGGCAATGAACACTTTGATCGGCGTCACGACGACGACGATGACGACCGACGCGGCAATCGTCGTAACAACTGGCGCAAAGGCGACAACGACCGAAACGACCGTTTCCGGTTTAGTCGTAACTCACGCTTCCGCAATTCGCGCAACAACGCCTGGTGGCGTAATCACAACAACTGGGATCGCCGTCACGACCGCAATGACGACGATGATGACGACAACCGCAGAAAAGGACGCCGTGGCAAAAAGCACGACGACCGTGATTAAGCAATCCAAACTGCCACAGCGCGAGCGGCGCGCTGTGGCGCTCCCCACCATCAATTTTCTTTCAGGGAGTGTAACCCCATGTTTTGCCCAAGCTGTGGACACCACAACAAAGTAAAAGGTTTTTGTACGCGTTGCGGTTTGAATTTAATGCTTCTGCCGTTGCGCAATACGATGGCGAGCTTCAATTCAGCGCAAACCCGCGAATTACCGCAAAGCGCCGCGCCTGATCTCGCTACGAAACGTTTTGACGCCGCGCAAACGCAAGCCCTAACACCGCGCACGACGATGGCCGAACGCGCCACCACGCGCTTGCACGAAGTAATGGCCGTGACGAAGCAGCAAACGCGGCCCTACGTTTCGCTCATGCTCACAGCCGCCGCGTTGGTCTTTATCACCGGCATGATGTTGTGGCGCAACGTCCACGCCCCCGCGCAAAACGTAGCTTACGCGGCAGTCGAATCTACTCCCGCGCCGTTGCCTACGGTTATCGCGACGCCCGCGCCTGCTTCGCCGTGGGTATTGATTGAAAGCGAAACACAAGCCGTCACCGACGCAACCAACGCGTTGATCGAAGACCAACAATGCGCCGTGATCGAACCCAACGGCCAACTCGCTCTGGCTTTGAAAGATGATCAATTCTTCGGCAACGGCGCAGGAACAGACATATTGATTCACGGCGCGAGCGCGCAACAAATTTCTTATCGCATCTTCGTGCGCGACGCTGAAAACGCTGTTTGGCAACGAATTGATGTGAACCGCAAAGGCTTCGTCGAAGGTGCGGCGCAACACGACATGGGACATCACGGCATCGTGCGTGCGCGACAAGTGATGATTCGTAATGACAGTGTGTGTGCCTTGCAGGTTGATGGCATCGCGGCGGCTTATCCAAATCTGGAGGTGACGGCGCATTCTCATCGGCATTGAGCTTGAGAAGCACGGCTTATTCGTGGGAATGATGCGGATGTATTTCTCATCAGAAATTCTTACGGGCGATAAGGGTCTTCAATCAAGATGTCTGTCATGCGCGATCGCCCACTGGCTTGAATGAAATCAAGCCCAACGCCTATAGCGATACGGGCGCGAGTGTTATCCACACGAACCACCTCAAGGAACCGGTCGTGTGGCAGGCGCGGCTCAAGCCGCAGTTGTATGTCGAGATGGGGAAAATCCTTCTGCAATCGCGTCCGCATCTGTTGCTGCTCGGCTGAGGTTTGATAGTAAGGTGGACGCGATGGTTGTTGCTCCGCCCTCAAGGTCGAAATAACCACCTGGGTACGCTGACCTGCTGGCCCTACTACAAGTTTCAAGTAAGCGCGCAAGCGTTTTTCATGTTCTGTTGAGCGCAAATAGCGGTCATTGATTTGCAACCGCACCAGCGGCAAGCGAAAGACCTCACCGAAAAGGCCTGCTTCAGAAGCGCGTTCGCCCTCTTGAATATGTAAAACGCGGACTTCTGGTGGGGTCTCCAGCATTTGAGGCGTAACCAGGCGCCGGGGCATTTTTTCTCTCTGTTCCGCAATGGCGCGCACAGCGGCTGGATGAATGGTGGTAACGAGGCCAGCCTCTCCTGTGCGTGAATGCAAACTGGGTGTTGCACCTTCAATGTGAATGGCGCGGCCACGTTCGCTTTGCGGATCGAGCAAAACGTGCCACGCCTCGCTGGAAAGGTACTCCATGACATAAAGGCGCAATCCATAGTTGCTCGTTAGCAATCGTAGATGATCGCGCAAGCCTACTGTCGTTGGCTGATTGCGATCAAACACCGGTATTTCGGCCACACACAGATTTACTTTACACCCACGCCGCAAGGTTTCCTGCAACAACTCCAACCAAGTACGCGCTTCGCCTGCGTCGTTTTCCGCTGCTATTCGATTAACCCAAAGCGTCGTTTCCTGTCTGGCTTCGGCAAGCTGTTGTTTCAACCAACGGTTTTTATCTATGGCAGCGACACGTGCCGCGCCTACGGCAAAATGGTCGAGCGGTTCAGGAAAAACTTCAGCCAATAACGATTCAAGAAACTGCGCGACGCGTCCGCGACGCAACTCATTCCAATAAACCTGATTGTCGTAATTCCGCAAGCAGCTCGTACAACTGGTCTCTTCAGTGCAATCAGTACATTGCACGACCGATAACGTACGGCGCAGGACGGCTTCGAGATGATCGGCAATATTGCGCACGTGACCTGCGCCTCCCGGCACACTGTCGAACAGCACGATTTCCTGCGAATAGTTGGATTGTGGGTCATTCGTTTCGCCCACGGTGAAAGGACGCACGACGCCGTCGAGATCGCGTCGTTCGATTTGTAAGGCATAGCTCGCACCAGCCAGGAATGCATACGTCAGCGAACGCCAGAAGGAGGGGTCCTCGCCCGCTGGCAAAGTAGCGTTCGCTGTGTCGTAAAAGCGCAGATGCAATGTATCGGTTTTGAAATCGTGTCCGAGGTGATAAGGGTGGGTTACGCCGGAACACTTTCCTCCCCACGGCGTTCGGTGTTCGGCACGATCTGCGCCGTTACGTTTACGCCGGAGCGTTTGCGATTTTACTTGCACGCCGCATTCAACACAGAGCCGAAAGCCTTCCGGGTCTGCCCCGCTGTTAATAGCCACCAGACAGCCTTCTCGCCGGTAGGCGTAACTGAGGCGTGACGGGCCTTTCACTGGCAGTTGTAGCCGTGAATGCTCTTCGCCTTCCGCTAGCAGGAATGATCGGGAACGATTGACACCGCTTTCGACGCTCAATCCAGCTTCGCGCAGGTCTGCGGTCAAATCGGTAGTAAAGCCATCAGGATTCACGTAAGAGAATGACGAATCAGCTTTTCCATCCGGTGCCGGATCGCCACAAACGCGGCAGCGCCCACCAATAGGTAAACCTCCGCGTTCAGACCGTTCTAGATCGCGGCAAGTGCGACAGATGCGATATTCGAATGAGTTCAAGCCTTGCCCGATGACAATACCTTCGCTTTTCCAAATTCGCTTATCAGCCACAACTTCAGCACCAGGGGCGTATTCGACAATCGCAATTTTCTTATCGCGTTCCAGGCGCAACGCGTGATTGGCATAACTGTCACCGTGATAGGTTTTGCCGTGCGGCAAACGCAACTCCACGACATCAATGGGGAAGGAGTAGCTGGGCAGCACACCTTCGCGGCAAAGAAAATCTATCAACCGTTCTTCCAGCAAGCGTTGGCGCAAGGCGATGAAACGGCTGCGCATCGCTTCGGCATTCTTCCGCTCGCTTTGGTTGTTAGTGGTATCCGCTTTCGTCGTGTAGTCATTGCGAAGCCGTTCGTATTCATTCAGCCAATGCTCGAAATCCTGCTGCCGGTCGCGCAAAGACGCTATCAAGTGCGTGAGACAGGACGCCCCTGACATCGGCGGGAAGTTTTGATTCTCGGCAAAAAAGCGTGAGACGAGCTGTTCGATTTCTTTTTCACATTCGGCTCGCCACGATTGCAGCAAGTCGAGGTGGCGTCCACCGGCTTGATTAGGTGCAAAGAAAGCACCGCAACGGCTGAGACCGCTGCGGCCTTGCTGCGCCAGATAACGTAGAAAGTGGCCCAGTAACAATGCATTCAAATGTCGCGTGGTAATAATGGAATTGTTCACCGTCAGACGCGGCACAGCGACTTCTCCGGCGATAATGCGGCGCGGGTCGGCGAAATAAAGCTGGTCATGAGGGCGCGAAGTCGCATAGGTCAAAATGAAAGCCGACCCGCTGGCGCGTCGCCCGGCTCGCCCGGCGCGTTGACGATAATTGGCGACCGTGGGTGGCACGTTGTTGAGAATGACGGTTTGTAAATCGCCTACGTCAACCCCCATTTCAAAAGTGGTCGAACAACTCAACACGTTGATGTCACCAGCGATGAACTTGCCTTGATATTCACGCCCGAGATCGGGTTGCAATTGCGCGGTGTGTTCTTCGACGCGCATGCCGAGCGGCTGCCGACTGAAGAGCGCGCGGTAATGGTTGTCACCGAATTCGTTTTCTACGTCGTATTGTTCCAACAGGCCGGAACAATTGCGGGTCGGGCAAAGTGTTGGCGTCGTGTTGAAGCTGCGCCGCGAAAGCCTTTGGCAAGCCTTACAACAAAACCACACGTTGCGGGCGGGAAAGAGCAAACGGTCATGTCTTAACTGGCAAGTCGTTTGGCTTCGTACGAACAAGCTTTGTGCGCCCAACCAATCCCACACTGCTTGCAAAGCATTTTGTACCTCGGTTTTTTCAGCGGATTTGCCGCGCGCCATGAGCAAGCGGCGCGTGTAGTTGAAGCGTGTGTGACGGTCATCCGCGCCGACCCAATTATGCAGATTGGGCCGGCGGTTGCCGATCAGTTGATAAAATGCTTCGCCGCGGTTCGCACCGAAAACGGCATCGTTGGCGCGCACCCCTTCCGGCATGGCAATGGCTTTATCCATTCGCATCGTATCGAGCATGGCTTGTGTCACGATCAGCATTTCTTGTGGCGGCAAACCAAAGTGCGAGCAAAGTTTTTCATCGGGCAACATCGGCAAGTGAACATCACAACCGACCAACCCCAACGCCCAGAGTGCATGGCGCGGATTACGGCGCGTGCAGAATTCCGCCAAAATACGTTTCATTACTTCCTGCAACCAACGGCGTTGTTGCGCTTCCGGTTCGTGCGGTGGCTTCTCACCATATAAACCATAGTCAGCTGCAAGCCTTACGCAATGGTCGGCTAGCTCTTTCAGGTCAGGCACTTTTCCTTCGCTGGCGAGTTCCGTGGCAGCGCGCGCGACCAAATGTCGGTGAAGCGTTTCGTCGTTCGTGCCTTGCAAGTAAGCCGCGTGGCGGGCCGCGCCTTGTCGCGTATCGGTGAAGGTCAACAGCTTGCGGCCTGCTCCGGGCTTGCTTTGCGCTGCTGCGTCAGTGGCGCGAGGCGTCTTTTGATAAAGCTCGTCAGTCAGCACGGCCAGAGGCGCGTGAGTCCCCAGGTTAATCGGAATAACGGTTTCTTTATACGTTGAACGGGAGCCGCAGCGCGGGCAGGTGTGTAACTTTTCTTTCGGCTGTCCGGTCAAACTGATGACAGGAAAGAGTTCAGCACAAGGCGAGGCCGTCTCACAAACACAGGCTTCACGTTGTCGGCGGCAACCCAGACAGATGTGCATCGCCGTTTGGCTGACGACCGTTGGCTCATCTTCTGTCTCGTCATCAGAGGCTTCCACTTCCGCCGTCAAAGGCCGCCAAGTGAAATAACGCTGCCCTTTTGTGTCAGATGGATGAAGACTTTCGAGCGTATAAAACCCTTCCTGCTCAAACGCGCGTACGAAGGGCTGTCCGCAATTCCGGCAAGCGCACATCTCGAATACGCCCGCCTGACATTCAGTACAGGTGGCACGTTTGGTCAAGTAAAGCTGCGCCCATCCGTGAGGCTTAGAGCGAGTATCGTGCTGCGGATTCAAGCAAAGCCAAGCCCCTTGCGGGCCGCGCGCAAACAGGTGATAGCGCGCAGGCAACAACGGCGCACCGTCCGCGTTCTCTCTGGCTAACGCGCCCAGTTCGACCAAGCGTCGCACAGCTTCCGCTTCTTCTTCATCCTGAAACGCGGCCAGATCACTTTCCGTCTCAGCCAACTGCCGAGCCGCCGCATGTAATTCCAATGGCCCTCTCTTCATCAATTCGCGCAATTTGTGTACGTGCGGATTCGCCGCTAACGCTTCCCAAAGAAAGCGCGCAACTTCTCCGTTAGCAGCAGCACGCGCGGCTACGATGGCTGCCGGTTCAACC
>JABFSD010000393.1 GCA_013140935.1 Acidobacteriota bacterium | reverse complement strand
CTTTACGCGCATGGGGCGGGCTACCAGATGAAACGCATCCGCTTTATCTCACGACGGTCGGAGCGTTCATCTTTATTTTCGGCTGCGCATATTTATGGGCAGCCGTCACGGGCAAGGCCGATCAACTTTTCGTAGCGGTCGGAGCCGCCGGGAAGCTGGCGTTTGTCGGACTGTTGGCGGCTTATTCCATCGCCGGGCTGTTACCGGCAAGCGCCGTGTTGGTTGGCGCGGGCGACTTGGCGTTCGGGATTCTCTTTCTCAAGTGGCTTTTCAGCACGCGCCACGAGAGCAGGGATAAAACGTAAAACTCAGATACGCCGCAGCAACTCGTGAAAGCGCGGATCGTCGTGCAAGGAATCGAGAAACGGATAAACGCCGAGCGTGACCAGCATCGGCTCGCGTTCGGCGCAGGCGCGTTCCAGCCAGACGAAGGCTTCGTCAGTCTCACCCAAAGTCGCATAAATCGTAGCTACATTGATCGAGCGGATGTGTTCGCTCTGCGCGTTGGCTTCGGCAAGAGCTTGTCGCGCGCCTGCGCTATCGCCTGTGCGCGCGCAGGCCAACGCGCGCAGCAACGAACGATGGTGACGTACGGCGGTTTCATTCGTCGCGTCATTTAATGATTGCAGCGTGTCTTCAACGCGACCGCGCAAGAGGTTGACCAGTCCCAAACCGCGCAAGGCTTCGCTGTGTTGCGGAGCCAGCGCGAGGGCTTGCTGATAACACGCGGCGGCTTCGTCATAGCGTTGCGCGAAAGCCAGCAGGTGGCCGAGCGCGACGTTGATGCCGGGCGAATGCGGTTCGGTTTGTTGCGCCTGACGCAGCGCGGTTACGCCCTCGTTGACGCGGCCTTGCGCGGCGAGCGACCAGCCCAGCGCGAAATTGGCGAAGATGCTGTGCGGCTTTAACGCGACGGCGCGTTGGCTGGCGGCGAGTGCGTCGGCCTTGTTCCATTGGCAGAAAAGTTTGACCTGCGCGTCGGTGGCTTGGGCTTCGGCGAGACTGTCATCGAATGACAAGGCGCGTTCAGCAGCAGCTTGCGCGAGTTGCGCCAGACTCGCTGACGGAGCGCCGTTGCGATAAACGTAAATCAAAACATAACAACCGCCGAGCCGCGCATGTGCCAGCGCGTAACTCGGATCGTGTTTCACCGCTTCGCTGAAAAAGACCGTCGCCTGTTGCAAAGCCGGCGCGGTGTATTGATTCAGTTGGTGAATACCGCGCAGATAAAGCTCATAAGCCGCGATGTTTTCGGTGTAGCGTTTGGTCAACAGGCGGCGTTGGTCGCCGGTCAGTTTCAGCAACAGCGCATCGGCAACTCGTTCTGAAATTGCATCTTCAACCGCGAAAATATCGGTGAAGCGTTCGTCGAATTTCTCAGCCCACAGCGGCGCTTCGTGGCGTGCGCTGATGAGTTGCACGGTCACGCGAATGCGATCAGCCACGCGGCGAATGCTGCCATCCAGCACCGCATCCACTTGCAGTTCACGCGCGGCGGCCAGCAAGTCGGCGGGCGGCGCGTCATATTTTACGATGGCTGCGGTCGGGCGTACGTGAATCAAACTCAGATTGCCCAACCGCGTGATGAGCGCGTCAGCCAAGCCTACGCCAAGGTGTTCGCCGTCACTGTCGCCCAACGTTCTGAACGGCAACACCGCCATCCTGACAACCTGCGGTTCATCATCAATTTCTTCTTCGATGACGATGCTGGTGCGCGTGCGTTGCGCCAACATCGTGGCTTGGCTTGTGCCGACTTCGCTGACTTCCGCCATAAAGCGATAGCCGCGTTTCGGAATCGTTTCGATAAAGCTTTCTGTTTCGCCCAACAGGCGGCGCAGCGCATGTACGTTTTTGTTGAGGCTGTTTTCTTCGACGAAGGTGTCAGGCCAGATCGTGCGCAACAGTTCTTCTTTCTCGACGATGCGGCCTGCGTGCGCGACCAATGCCAGCAACGTATCGAACAGCTTCGGCGAGAGCGCGACGGCTTTGCCATCCGCCAGCAAGACGCGCTCGGTCGCGTCGAGATGAAAGCGTCCGAATTGGTAAGTAGGTTGGGGATTCAATGAAACCTTGTGGGAATAACTTTGTCAGAACTTTATCAGGACGTTTGAAGGACTTTACCGTGCGACTGGCGGCATTATCCGCCGCGTCGAGGAGGTTGAACAATGGCAACGAAACGCAGAATCGAAATCACGGTCGAAACGCAGCAAGTGGCGGTGACGCACGACGAAGGAAACTTTGCTGCGTGGTGCGCCGACTGCCAAAGCCATGTGCTGATGATTGGCTTGGGACAGGCTGCGCAGCTTTCGGGTTTGAGTTGGCGCGAACTCGTAAGGCAAACCGATGCGCAGGTGTTGCATGGTTACGAACCGGCAGCAGGCGTGATGGACGGACGCTTGCTGATTTGTCTGGCTTCGCTGTCGCAATGGCTGCGGCAGGCGGCGCAAACGACAGTGCTGTTGCCCTTACTCGCTACGTCAAAAATTGAGGAGGCACAATGAATACGCATAAAG
>JABFSD010000417.1 GCA_013140935.1 Acidobacteriota bacterium | reverse complement strand
ACCGGAGCCGACAACATCTGCTCCATTTGCGAAGCGATTTCGCGCTTCATCTCTTCTTCGCTGCGGATGTCAATGTCCCAGCCAACCAGCCGCGCGGCGAGACGGACGTTCTGCCCGCGTTTGCCAATCGCCAAAGACTGTTGTTCGGTCTCGACGGTTACTTGCAATTTGTGCGCTTCGAAATCCAACACCGTCACCTTGCTAACCTTTGCGGGCGACAGCGCATTGGCGGCGAAAATGGCCGGGTCTTCCGACCACTCGATGATGTCAATCTTTTCGCCGCGCAATTCACGAATGATGGATTGAACGCGCGAGCCTTTCATGCCCACGCAAGCGCCGACCGGGTCAACGTCGCGTTCGTTCGACATCACGGCGATTTTGGCGCGGTCGCCGGGTTCGCGCACGGCGGCTTTGATGACTACGGTGCCGTCATAAATTTCCGGCACTTCCATTTCAAACAACCGCTTGAGCAATTCAGGACTGGTGCGCGAAACTTCGAGTTGCGGGCCGCGCGATTCTTTATTGACGTTGTGCAACACGCAACGAACACGTTCGCCTTGCGTAAAAGATTCGGTGCGCGATTGTTGGGACTTAGGCATGACGGCTTCGATGCCGTTGCCGATGTCCACGATGAGCTTGCCGCTCTCGAAACGTTTGACAAAGCCGTTCATCAGTTCGCCCAGTTTGACGATGTACTCTTCGTAAACATTGTTGCGTTCGGCTTCGCGGACTTTTTGCAGAATGATTTGCTTGGCGGTTTGCGCGGCGATGCGTCCCAGGTCTTCGACGGGGCGCGGCAGTTCGAGCATGTCGCCGGGTTCAGCGCCTTCGCCGACTTCGACGTTGGCTTCTTCGACCGTCATTTCGCGCGCGGGATCAGTGACCTCGGCCATTACCGTTTTAATGGCGTATAGCTCGATCTTGCCCGCTTCCAAATCGTAGCGCGCGTGCAGGTCTTCGCCCGTGCGAAACTGCTTGCGCGAAGCCGTCACGACGGCGTCTTCGAGGGCGCTGATGATGACTGCCGGGTCAATCTTCTTTTCTTTACTCAGCAGTTCGATGTTTTGCGCAATAGAACTCAGATTCATTCTTTTTTAGTGGCTAGTGGCTAGTGGCTAGTGAGTATTGCTCAAAAGCCACGCCGCAAATATTCAGTTGTAAATTAAGGTTCAATCTCTACGTTTGCTTTTGCGATCTGCGCCAGCGGCAGCCGATGCTGCTGGCCGGTTTCGTCTTCGAGAATCACTGTCGGCTCATCCGCCAACGCACCTGTTTGATTCAACCCGATCAGTTTGCCGTGAAAGTTGCGCTGCCCGTTGAGCGGCGCTTCGAGCTTGATGTGCGCGGGCAATCCGGCAAAACGTTCGTAATCCGCCGCCTTATACAACCCGCGATCCAAGCCAGGCGAAGCCACCTCAAGCAGATAGTTTGTCGGAATGAAATCTTCGACATCCAGATGCAAACTCAATCGTTCGCTGACCGCCGCGCAATCTTCCACCGTAACTCCGCCGGGCTTATCAATATAAACCCGCAAAATCGGCGAATGCCCGCCTGCCATTTCGACATGCACGAGTTCCAGGTCTTGGCGTGTAACTACCTTTTCGACTAATTCCTGAACGCGCAGATCAAGCTTCAACTGATGAGTACTCCCACAACCAGCGGCCCAAAGGTGAGGATGCGTGACAACGATGACGTAATAACCCATCGCGTCGGCGCTACGAAAAAACCGACCTTAGAAGAAAAAAAGGCGGGCGCGGCCGCCCACCTTGAAGCAAACGGGATACTAGCCGAAAGGGTTTGTTCGCGCAAGCAAGCATTTTTCGGGCTTTTTTCGAGTATTTCTCTGGCCGCTGCCCATCGCAGCACATTAGAAATGGGCTGTGTAGCATTTTTTCCGTGCAATCTTTTTTGACTTACGCCATATTGCGCGCCGTTTTCGCATCCCTTGAATCGTCACTTATGCCGCCTGTTTCACCCGCGTTCGGCGACACACACCGGAGGAGTTTTAAGGTATGCGCGTCATCACCGATCACGAACGTTTAACATTATCCGATGCTTCCAGCGGCAGTTGGCTGTTGGCCGGAGCCATCTTGTTAGTAGGGTTGTTTTTCGCATTTAACGGGTTGGCGATTTATCTGGGCTTCACGCGCGGCCATTTAGACGCAGCCAACAAAATGTTATTGGTCGGCTCTTGCGCACTCGCCCTCGGCTTGTGGCTGATACACGTCTCGCCCAACCTACAAACCGTCTTTGACCCATCCCGCAATCGCGTACTCATTGCTAAAAAACGGCTGCTCTTCTCTTCCCCACCTCAGGAATATTCCTTTCAAGAACTCACCCGTCTCGAAATCGGCGTGGAGCAGGAAGTGCCTTCGCCGGAGACGAAGGATCGTTATCTATTGCGTTTAGTAACGGTCGAGGGAAAGCGCATTCCGTTGTGCCACGCCGCGCACAAAAGCCAGCGGCCTTATGAAGATGCCCTGGTGCAAACGCGCGACTTCCTGCGCAGTTACGG
>JABFSD010000133.1 GCA_013140935.1 Acidobacteriota bacterium | reverse complement strand
GCGATAAGGGGGGAATTCGTAAATGGCCCTGACCTGTTTGGGGATTTGTTTCGACATTGCAGCAGACTCCGACTCCAACGGGGGATCATCACGTCGTTTTATCACTTCAACAGTTGCATTTCGCCACAGCCGCCCGAAAAAGTCTTGAGCAAGCAGTGCCAATAGAAAAATAACTTTGTTCCAGCCAAAGGACTTACCCGCTTTCAAAACTCTTTCATAAAAATTTCAAAGCCAGCCTAAGACTTCAACCGCCGTTTTCTCTACCTTGCTATCCGTACAGCAATCTCTGCGGTGCAAAACCTGAAAATCCCTGACGAGTGATACGTCACTCGTCGCTAAAAACCAAGAAGCCTTGGAGGAACCAAAATGAATACCAGACTGCTCAAGCTGTTCTTATGCCTGGCGACCGGGTCGGGCGTAGGGCTGATGGCTTATCAGCATACGCCACTGGCGACTTCAACCACCGCCACTGCGCAATCCGGCGCGGTCGGCCCCACGCAATCTTCGCCCGTAGCCGTGTCGGCCAACGGACGATTCGTGTGGGTCGCCAATCCTGACACCGATACGGTTTCGGTGATTGACGCCACCAATGACGCCAACCAAAAAGTCGCCGACATCGCTGTCGGTGATGAACCCAACAACCTAGCGCTTTCTGCCGGTGGACGCGCTTACGTTGCTAACACAATCAGCGGCACGGTGTCGGTGATTGATGCCGCAAGCCGCGCGATTATCGCTACGATTTTTGTCGGCACGGAACCTTACGGCATTGCGCTCACGCCGAACGGCAGGAAGCTCTACGTCGTCAACGCGCGCTCGAACGACGTGACGGTCATTGACACCGCCACGAACGGCGTCATCGGAACCATCACCAATGTCGGCACCGAACCGCGCGGCATCGCCATCACCAGCGACGGTGACAGCGACGATAGCGATGAAAAAGTTTACGTTTCTGAATTCAATGCCGTAGACATCCCCGGCAAGCTCATCGGCGCTGACGATTATAAAGAAGGCCGCGTCACCGTAATTTCGTCGGGCACCGACCGCGTGTTAGGCCAGGTCGTATTGCCGCCCATCGCCGACGTAGGTTTCAACTCGAACGGTTCGGCACTCAAACGCATTGCCGCGACCAATCCGGCGACGTTTACCGTACCGACCGGCGCGTTTCCGAATTCGCTCAATGCGATTGCGATCAAAGGCACGCGCGCTTATTTGCCGAACAACGCGGCGTCGGCAGACGGCCCCGTGCGGTTCAACGTGAACGTGCAATCGTTCTTGAACGTGATTGATACGGCCACCGACAAAGAAGGCGTCGCCAGCGGACAGCCGCAAACGATCAACATGAATCGCGGCATCAACTTTGAACCCGCGAGCGAAAAGAAACTCTTCCTCGGTATGCCGTGGCACTTGGCCTTTGAACCTAACAGCAACGACGGCTGGGTCGTGGCTTCGGCGGCGAACATTCTCGTCAAAATCCAACTCGACGCGAACGGTACGCCGACGGTCAATGCGCCCAAAGCCGCCGGTGAAGCAGGCAACGTCGTGCGCATCGCCACCGGACAAAAGCCCATTGGCATAGCGATCAATGCCGACGGCACGCGCGCTTACGTCGCCAACGAAGTCTCGCGCGACGTGACCGTGGTTGACCTCACTACTGAACAGGTTATGACGACGGTCAGAACCGCCAACCTGCCCGCAGCGGGCACGATTGATGCGACCGTGCAATACGGCAAGGCGATTTTTTATAGTTCGGCGGCGGTGAATCTGCCTACGTTAGGGCCGGTGATTCCCGTCGGACGTTTATCGAACGAAGGCTGGAGCGGTTGCGTCTCATGCCACGCCAACGGTTTCACCGATCAAGTCGTGTGGATCTTCGGCGCGGGCCCGCGTCGCAGTGTACCGTTGCACGCGACCTTCAATCCGCGCGATCCCAACGACCAGAAGATTCTGAATTACTCGGCAATCTTCGACGAAGTGCAGGATTTCGAAAACAACATTCGCGGTACGTCGGGCGGTCTCGGACTCATCACGCTGGCCGACGGCGTGACGCCTGATCCGACCTTGAATGCTTTTCCGCTGCCCAACACCGGACGCAACGCTTCGCTCGATGCGTTGGCGACCTTTATCGCGCGCGGCATTCGTTCGCCAATCTCGCCCGCGCGGCGCATTTCGCCGACCAGTCGTGAAGGCCGCGAAATTGCATTGGGGCGTCAACTTTTCGATCAAGTCGGTTGCACCAATTGCCACGCCGGCGGCGGTTGGTCGCTGGCGCGGCGCAGTTACGTGCCGCCGCCGCAAACCGCCGACGTCGTGAATGGACAGATCATCGGATTGTTGCGTCAGGTGGGTACGTTTAACGCGGGCAACCTCAACGAGATTCGCCAGAACGGCGCGGCTCCGTTGGGGGCTGACGGATATGCGCCGCCTTCGTTGCTGGGCGCGTGGGCGCTGGGGCCGCTGCTGCACAACGGTTCGGCGATCACGATTGACGACATTCTCGACAACGTCACGCATCGCCGCGCGGGGTTGGGACAATTCCGCGCCGACCCGTTGAATGATCCGCGCAATCAAGCGGCGTTGCTCAAATTCCTGAAATCCATTGACGCTTCCACGACACCGTTCAACGTCGGCTTCAATTAACCCCACAGGCTTTCGTTCATCGTGCTTGCGCCCCACAAGCAGGCACGCTGGGCGAGAGCTTATTCGCTTTAGCCGAACGCAACCAGCGTGACGGCTAAAACCGCAAAGCGAAGCCCCAACCAACCGCGCAGGTCAGGGCTTCGCTTTTGCGACGCAATCAAAGTTGAATCAGTGGGGGTCAGGCCGCTTCACGCAATGCCGTTGTGACTGCCGAAGCAGTCTTGTTTTCAGTGATGCTTTCTTTCTCGCGCAAAGGTTGCGGTGTCATGTCTTCCATCAGCCATTCCAAGTCGTCGAGCAGGTCGCGCATATGTTTGACGTAACCTTGCGCCATGGTGGCAAACCAAGCGGGATTGTGGGGATAAACCTCTTCGTGCAAAGCCGTTAATGAGCGATACATTGAACCAAGTCCGTTCACCGTTGAGCCAAGTACTGGTTTTTCTTCGTTCGTGCGGTCTTTCATAATTTGATCCTCAAAATACCCTTTTCAAAACCTTCCCGTGTATGTTGAAACAAATACAACGCCTCAACATATTCGACGGAATTTTGCCGTGCAATCAGAACATCAAAACGATAACGCCGTCGCATGTGCGCCTTTGACATGGCGTTGTATTGAAAAGGTGGCAACTCAGCACCGCGAGTGTAATCGGCGGGCAAAACGATCACCAAATCAATATCCCCCGGCTCCGGCTTATCGGTCACGAAGCTACCATCCACCATCACCGCAACGGCAATGCCTGCGCGCTGCTCTTCCGCAACTAACTCGCCCAATTGAGTGAACAAGCGTACGCGCCGTTCAGAAACGACAAACCGTCCGAATTGCGCGCCGATTTCTTCGAGCGTGCAATCGTGAATGCCTTCCGGCAACAGGCCGTCTTCGTTGAGATTAGGAATTGGCATAAGGCTGAAACGTGAGAGGAGCGGAATGAAAGGTTCCGCCCCTCTTCTATGCAATTAAGCAACGAACTCCGTCGCGTTGAAAAAGTAACTCAATTCGATCAGCGCGTTCTCAGGCGAATCAGAACCATGCGTAGCGTTCTCGCCCATGCTCGTGCCGAAATCGCCGCGAATCGTGCCTTTGGGCGCTTTGGTCGCGTCGGTCGGCCCCATCAAATCGCGCCACGCAGGTTGCGCATTCGCTTTTTCCAGGCCCAGCACGACACTCGGCCCGCTGGTCATGAATTCAACCAACTCGCCGAAGAAAGGGCGCTCGCGGTGTACGGCATAAAAGCCTTCGGCGACGGGACGCGACATGTGAATGAGCTTCATTGCGACGATCTTGAAGCCGTGGTCGTTGATGCGTTGAATGATGTTGCCTGCGTTGCCCGCGCGCACCGCGTCAGGCTTGATGATGGCAAACGTACGTGTAACTTGTTCTGACATATTTTTCCTCGAATGTTTTTAGATGAAGGATGATGGCTTCGCTCACCGCCCTTGTATAAAGGCCGCGAACGAAGGGCGCATCTTAGCACTCACCCTAGCTGGCGGCTAGAACCGCACGTTGCTTTTTTCGTTCATCGCCGCTTAAGCTGCCCGCACCGCAAAACATCACAAGGAGTTGGCATGCCCCAAACCGCAATTCAAAGCATAGATCACCTGCGTTCTTTCGTCGGGAAAGAGATCGGCGTCAGCGATTGGCTGGCCGTCACGCAAGAGCGCATCAACCAATTCGCCGATGCCACGACCGACCATCAATGGATTCATCTGGATGTCGAACGCGCCGAGCGCGAATCGCCTTACGGCACGACCATCGCGCACGGCTTTCTGACGCTGTCGCTGATCGTACCGCTGATGGCGAGCGCCGTGCGTTTCAACTTCGCGTCGAAGCTCAGTCTCAATTACGGCTTGAACCGCGTGCGTTTCGTTTCCGCTGTGCCCGCAGGCAGTAACATTCGCGCGCGCGTCACGTTGCAATCCATCGAAGATTTCGAGGGCGGCCATCAATTCATCTGGCAAGGCACGATCGAACGCGAAGGCTCAGAGAAACCCGCCTGCGTCGCCGAATGGCTCTCGCGCATTTACGTGTAATGAGCGCAGTAACCGATTCTATCCACGATTCCGGCAATGATTCCGGCAACCTCATCGAACGGCGCGGCGTGGTGCGCACTTATCTCGAATACGGCATAGCGTGGAGCATTCTCAAGTTGTTCGGCCTGTTGCCGCGCCAACTCGCTCTGCAAGCTGGCTACGCCGTCGGCGCATTGGCGCACGCCGTCTTGCCGCACTTGCGCCGCCACGCCGAAGCCAACTTGCGCATCGCCTTTCCCACGATGGATGAAGCCGAACGCGAACGCATCAAACGCAATGTATTCCGCAATCTCGGTCGCTTGCTCGGCGAAGTCACGCAATTTCCCAAACTCAACCGCGACAACCTCAAAAAGATCGTCACGTATGAAGGACTCGAACATTACGTCAATGCCCTTAACAGCGGACGCGGCGTGATCTTGCTGACCGGGCACATCGGCGCGTGGGAATTGTCGGTGTTTGCCCATTCGATCAACGGTTATCCGATGTCCTTCCTCAAACGCAACGTAGACAATCCGCTCGTCGAACAACTCGGTGAACGCTATCGTTCACGTTTCGGCAATCGCAGCATTGATAAAAAAGGTTCGGTGCGCGAAATCATCAAGACCCTGAAATCCGGCGGCGTCATTGGCATCCTCGCCGACCTCAACACGTCGCGCGAAGAAGGCGTCTTTTGCGATTTCTTCGGCACGCCAGCTTGCACGACCGCAGGCATCGCTACGCTGGCCTTGCGTACCGGCGCGCTGGTCGTACCCGGTTATTTGCTGTGGGACGAAGCCGCGCAAATCCATCGGCTGCATTTCGAGCCGCCGGTCGAAACAATTGATACGGGCAATCAGAAAGAGGACATACAAACGAATACGGCGCGTTATACGAAAGTGCTTGAGAATGTGATTCGTCGCCATCCCGACCAATGGCTGTGGATTCATCGGCGTTGGAAAACACGACCTGTCGGCGAACCGGATATTTATTGATGCGCGAATGTCGCTTGATGATTGTGGCGGGCGAAGCCTCCGGCGATAAGCACGGAGCCAACCTCGTGCGAGCGCTGCGTGCGTTGCAGCCTGATGTGCAATGGAAGTTTTTTGGCGCCGGCGGCGAAGAGATGCGCGCCGCCGGCGTAGAAACCCTGGTTGACGCCAAAGAAGTCGCCATTATGGGTGCGCTCGAAGTCGCCCGTGCCCTTCCGAAATTCCTGCGCGTCTTTCGTCGCTTGCGTGCTGCGGCCCAAACGCGCAAGCCTGATTTAGTAGTGTTGATTGACTGGCCGGAATTCAATTTGCGGCTGGCAAAGAAACTTCATCGTGACCGTCAGCGCGTCGCTTATTACATCAGCCCGCAAATCTGGGCATGGCGCAGCTATCGCATTCACGCCATCAAACGCTATGTCGAACGGATGCTCGTCATCCTGCCGTTTGAAAAAGATTACTACCAACGCCACGGCGTCGAAGTTGATTACGTAGGGCACCCGCTGCTCGACAGCGTGCGCGTGACGGCTTCGCGCGCAGCCTTTTGTCAGCAATATCAACTTGACGCATCGCGCCCCATCGTAGCGCTGCTGCCCGGCTCGCGGCATTCCGAGTTGAAATACATCCTGCCGCCCTTGCTCGACGCCGCCCGTTTGCTGGCGCAATCGCATCCGCACGTGCAATGCGTGTTGCCGCTCGCGCGCACCATCACGCGCGACGAAATTCCGCAAGCGACCAACCTGCACATCATCGAACACGACACTTACAACGCGCTCGCCGCCGCCGACCTCGCCATCGTAGCGAGCGGCACGGCTACGCTTGAAACCGCCATCATTGGTACGCCGCTCGTCGTCGTCTATCGCGCGTCGTCGCTGAACTGGCGCATCTTCACGCCGCTCATCAACGTCCCCCACGTAGGCATGCCCAACCTCATCGCCGGACGCGCAATCGCGCCCGAACTTTTGCAGGATCAACTCACCGGAGAAAATTTGTCACATTTGATTGCTGAGTTATTGGCGGATGAACAACGGCTGAAAACCATGCGTGAAGATTTGGCAGCCGTGCGTGTGCAACTCGGTGAAACGCACGCTTCGGAACGCGCGGCTCGCTGCCTGTTGAACTTACTTACCTGAATCCATGTTCATTCCCAATCGAAATCCAACACATTGGCGAGAATCGCTTCAGCGGTTTGCCGCGCTTCCACATACTGTTCGTCGCTGAGATCGCGGCCTGATCGCCTTTGAAGTAAAGCGCGACGAACACCGCGTATTGAATTTCATCAATCTGTTGCACGCAATAAATCATCCGATATCCGCCGCTCTTGCCCAGCTTGAGCGACGGAACCGCCACCCGCATTTTGCGCAACGGCGCGTAGCCCTTCACCTCAACGCCGTATTCAGGATGCAGCCGCAAGACATTCGTCACAGTTTCGCATTCGGTGAAGACGCGGTGTTTGGATTTTTTGGCTTGCTTGCGCACTTTGGAGGCGCAATGAAATCTCACGTCCATAGCAAGATACGGCCTTACAATTCGTCAGGATCTTCGGCTTGCCCATAAGCCATCAACTCAAGCGAGAGCTTGCCGCGCAAAGCCGCGTAATGCCAAGCCGGTTCCTGATGGCTGAGTTCGGAAAGGTACGTGGCCGTTTGGTTACCGTAACGTTGGCAAATCTGTTCGATGGCAGCTAATTGCTGCGCGTCGAACAGGCTGCGATCCGCCACCCGTTGCGGAATCACTCGTTCGATGAAGTAAGTGCCGTAAGGTTCTTTTACTGTAACTAACTGTTCAGCCCGCTTGAGCGCTTTCAATTGTTTCTCTCCCCGGCTGGGCACGGGGCCGTGTTCATACTTAATGAATTCCGCGCCCGTTATCGTGTTTCCGCTTGCGCGTAAACACTCTGCCTCAGCGAAGTAAAGCAATTTATAAAGTTTGGTAAGTCCTAAGTCGGTTACGTTGGGATGGTTGGCAATGATCAAAACCAATTCATCAAATTTCTTGCCGTCGAACATAAATTCTTTCGCCTTTCTTGGTAACTATGCGAACAGTCGCTTCACTTGTTCCACGTTATACCCTGCGCCCAACGCCAACATCAATTTCACCCGCGCCTTATGGCTCGGCAGCAAGCCGCCGAGCATCGCGCCGGCCTGCGTGAGTTGTTTGCCGCCGCCTTCATAAGCGTAAGTATCCAACACCCGCCCGCGCAGACAGCGCGACGTAATCACCACGGGCACCTCTTTCGCAATCGCACGCTTGATCGCCGCCAGCGCCAACGGCGTCACATTGCCGCGCCCCAACGCTTCGATCACCAAGCCGCGCACGCCTTCCGCCACAGCAAAGTCAATAAACTTGCCATCGGCTCCGGCGTACATCTTGATGATCTCGACGCGCGGCTCAATCGCATCAGTC
>JABFSD010000103.1 GCA_013140935.1 Acidobacteriota bacterium | reverse complement strand
CGGCAAGCGCAAGTGGAAGGGCGGACGTTACGGCCACGGCCAACTCGTCGTGTTACCCGATCAGGATGTGTTGCTGGTGCTGTCGGAAGAAGGCGAATTGGCGTTGGTATCGGCCACGTCAGAGCAGTTCACCGAACTGGCGCGCTTCAAGGCGATTGAAGGCAAGACCTGGAATCATCCGGTGCTGGTTGGCGACAAGCTGCTGGTGCGCAATGGCGAAGAGATGGCGGCGTTTCGGCTGGCGCTCACCGGGCGCTGAGTTGATGGTCTTGGGCTGGGGCGTAAAATACCGACATGGCAGCGAAAGACATCTACCACGAACACGTCAAACGGGCGCTGGAAAAAGACGGCTGGCACATCACGCACGATCCGTTGAGTGTCAAACTGCTAGGTCGGACGTTGCAGATTGACCTGGGCGCGGAACGGATTCTCGCTGCCGAAAAGGGCGAAGAGCGGATTGCCGTCGAGGTCAAGAGTTTCATCGGCACATCGCGCGTACAAGACCTGAAAGAAGCGCTCGGCCCGTACATGCTTTACCGTTCCGCGCTCCGGCGCACAGCGTCAGATCGTCGGCTTTTCCTGGCAGTGCGAGATGACGTCTATGAAAGCGTCTTCGAGCATCCTGAAGGCCTACTCTTGCAGGTGGAAGATGAAATTCACCTGCTGGTTTTTAGCGTGGAAAGAGAGGAAATCGTCAAATGGATAAGTTAGAGCGATACCGTGACATCATCGAGCACGCCTTGCGCGAAGTCGTGCGCTCCACCGAAAGCGCCGAGACCTATGCCGCCGCCAACCTGCGTGACAAAGCTGTCTTTGACCGCCGCGCTGACAGCTACTTGATCGTGCGGCAAGGCTGGGATGGCCGCAAACACATCAACAATGTCGTGGTGCATGTCGAAATCCTCGACGGCAAAATCTGGGTGCAGGAAGACTGGCTCGAAGACGGCATCACCGCGGCGTTGGAAGCCGCCGGGATTCCGAAAAGCGACATCGTGCTGGGCTTTTATCCCGCCGATGTGCGTCCGCACACCGAATACGCGGTTGCGTGAGGCCTAACGGCCAGCGAGGGCAAGCAGTTGAACCATCCGGGGCTGGCCGGCGACACGTTGCTGGTTCGCAACGGCGAGGAGATGGCGGCGTTCCGGCTGTCGCTCGCGGGCCGCTGACGGAGTTATCTTCGGCTGTCGCAGGTGCTGCTGTTCGCCCGCACACCGAATATGCAGTCGGTTGAATTCACGTTCGGCGGACGGAAACCGGACGATGGGAATAAGGAGTACTGATGTCAGAACAAAAATATGGTCTTGCGTGGCTTGATACTTTGCATCGCGAAAACGGTTGGGTACCAGTACGCCACGGTTACATCAATGGTTGGAAAAAGTCGGACGATCCGGCCTCTGGCACAAGGTTTCCATTTGCTCAATGCGTCAATGATTTGGACGAACACACCGTCGAAATCTATTCCGACGTGTGCGCGTCCTACGGTGATGCTGTGGCTTTAGTACATATCACTTCCGACCAGCTTGACGACGCAGAGGAAAAGGTGCGTGACATTGTCGTTGGCAAATCGACCGGTACTCATTCGACGCAATTGATGCGGTTTCTCCTACGGTGCTGCCATTTCGCTTCTGTCTTCTCAGCTCCGCCTTCAGAAGCTGCAGCGTTGGGGCCCTTCGTGCCGCCGGGCCTTGAGGGAACGCATGAAGTCTGGTATGCGGATGGTTCGAGTACGATTCAGCGGCGGGCCCAAGATATGTGTCTTCTGTTGCTAAAGGACGCAAGGGAATTGTTTCTGACTTATTTGCTAAGCGTCCTACAAGAGACCAGCGATGCTTGGCCGACGAATGGTGCGTTAACCTTCCTCTATAGGGTGTTAGAAAATGGCGTTATTTCCGTTGGCGACGTTAGAGATACGCTTCAGCATCCAAACCTACAGAGTGATTTGCCATACGGCAGCCGACGTCTGCACGACATGTGTCTCGAATTGCTTCGCAAGCTAGAGTAAATAAGGTCGCCTAACACCGCATTATGCAAACACGAATCACACTGTTGCTCTGCGCCCTACTTGTTATGCCCACCTTCGCGCAAACCAAACCCCGCGCGCGCGACCTCGGCGTGCCCTTTGACGGCACGCCCGGCGCGCGCAACGCCATCACCGACGTCGCCGGGGTCGAAGTCGGCCACAGCACGATCATTCGCGGGGAAGGGAAATTGCAGGTCGGCCAAGGCCCCGTGCGCACGGGCGTCACAGCAATTCATCCGCGCGGCAAAAGCTCGAACGATCCGGTCTTTGCGGGCTGGTTCTCGCTCAATGGCAACGGCGAGATGACCGGCACGACCTGGATCGAAGAGTCCGGCTTTCTGGAAGGCCCTGTGATGATTACCAACACCAGCAGCGTCGGTGTCGTGCGCGATGCGGTGCTGGCCTGGCACCTCAAACGCGGCGGGCAAACCTTGCAAGCCTGGGGGCTGCCCGTGGTGGCCGAAACCTACGACGGCTGGTTGAATGACATCAACGGCT
>JABFSD010000965.1 GCA_013140935.1 Acidobacteriota bacterium | reverse complement strand
CTGCACCATCGTTGAGCAGCGCCGCCAAAAAACACGCGAGATCGCGCGCGTTGCTCACCATTGCTGAAGCGGGCCAAACGCCTTCGACATCGCCCAGAGACGGATAATTTCTTAGTTCGCCATCGTCATCAAGATAATGACCGACAGAGAGTTGCGCTGCGTTGACCCACGAAGGCAGCAACGTCGTCGCCGTCATTCCCAAAGGGTGGAAAAGTTTCTGCGCCAATAACTCTTGCGCAGGCAATTGCGTGGCGGCGCTGGCCGTGGCGAGCGCCAAGGCAAAACCCAAAGTCGAATAAGAATAAATCTCGCCCGGTTCGGTGAAACAATAACGATCCGTCCACGCCGATACGGGTTCCGCGAGTTCCGCTTTATTGCCGATCAGATTTACTTCTTCGCTGTCTTTCAGTCCGCTGGTGTGGCTTAACAACTGATGCAAAGTGATGCGTCCCAGCCGGGTCGGAAGATTGAGATACTGAGAAACGGGAACGTGCAATTCGAGACGCTTTTCGACAGCAAGTTGCAAGATCACGGCGGCAATCAATACTTTTGAGTTGGAGCCTAGTCGAAACAGCGTCTCATCCGTTATCGCTGTGCCATCGTGCAGGTAGGTCACACCGAATGCGCCCACATAAGGCGGAGCGTCAGGCCGCACGATGGCGAGCGCCGCTCCCGGTACACACTTCTCAGTCAACTCGGCTTTGATGGCGACTTCCAGTTGTTCTGCATCGAGACGTGTCAGCATCGCTATCTGCTCGAGTTGTGGAACAAGATGTCATCTTGTTCTACAGCCGATTTCAGAACGGCCTATCACCCAGCACCGCGACGCGCATCATGTGGCGCACCGCCGGATAAAAATCGTGAATCGCGTAATGTTGTGTCGAGCGATTGTCCCAAATCGCCACCGTGTTCGGACGCCAGCGCAGCCGCACCTGAAACTCAGGAATTTCCACCTGGCGAATCAGATAGTTCATCAACGCGCTCGCTTCGAAAGCGAAATCCGATCCGTAACGCATCTCGGTCGTACTCTTAAAATTGCTGAAATGCGTCGTGTATTCCTGATTCACGTATAAGATTTTCTCGTTTGTTTCAGGATGGGTGCGCACGACGGGATGTTCGACCATTGGGTTGACTTCGCGCAGCCGCGCGCGGTCTGCGGGCGAACGGTCGCCGCCGAAAATGTGTTCGAAGCTGTGTTTGGCATAGAGGCCGTTGATGCGCTGTTTCACGTCTGCGGGCAGGCGCTCATAAGCCAGCGCCATATTCGCCCACATCGTATCGCCGCCGACTTCGGGCGAAACCACACAACGCAAAATAAAAGCGGCGGGCGGTTCGGCGAGAAACGATCCGTCGGTATGCCATACATTGGTGGGCGGACGCTTTTGCTCGTCGCGGTACATCATCAGCAATTCTGGATGATCGGGATGCGTCGGCATGGCGGGATGCGTCACCAACTGCCCCAGGCGGCGGCCCAGGGCGACGTGAGCGGCGGGCGCAAGGTCTTGATCGCGGAAGAACAGCACCTTGTGTTGCAACAACAAGGCGCGAATTTCAGCGAACAGGTCGTCGTCTTCCGCGACACTTGCCAACGCGACGTGGTGAATCTCTGCGCCCAGCGCGGGGGATACGCGCTCGACCTTCAACGATACGTTGCGCGTTTCAGCGCGCATTATTGCCGGTGCGGAAAATCTCGAAATCGCTTCCCTTTGCCTGGTCATAGGTGTTGCTCCCGATCGGTCGTCATTGCGCGGGCTGTTGAAGCCACGGGCACGGAGCCGCGCGGGTGCCCGGCTCCGTGTCCAGCGAACTCCGTTTTAGTACCAGCAAATCAAGCCTCTGATCGCGCCGGGCTTGAGCAGGTTCTTCAGGTTGGGCGTCCCCGGCGTCGTGGAAGGATCGCCTACCGTTGCGCCCCCCTGAATGTTCTGCGTCTCTTCGACCGACAACTCGGTCAATTCGGGCGTCAGTTCGTTCACTTCGATTTGTTGGTTTGATTTCGTTTCATTCGTTTTCATAACAATCTCCTTTTCGATGCATGATTGGGTAAGAGCCTGCCGCGATAAGCTTCCGGCAAACTGGTTATTGAGAACCACCATTCGTTCTCGTCTCGTAAAGCGGGAAGGCTGTGGGATTTTGATCATCGCGGAGAAAAATTTCTGGGATTCAATGAGACGAATAGAACGAATGGGACTGATGGCTTTATGAAAACCCATCAATCCCATTCGTCCCATCAAATTTCATCTGTCCGATCTAACTTTCGAGTTGCTGGTTGCACAGGTAGTAATAAAGCCCATGTTCTTGCATGAGACTTTCGTGCGTACCGGTTTCGACGATGACGCCGCGATCCAGCACGACGATGAGATCGGCGTGGCGCACCGTACTCAACCGATGCGCGATGATGAAGGTCGTGCGATTGCGCAAAATGTTATTGAGGTTTTGTTGGATGGCGCGTTCGCTTTCGGTGTCGAGCGCGCTGGTGGCTTCGTCAAAAATCAGGATGCGCGGCTTTTTATAAAGCGCACGGGCGATGGCGAGGCGTTGGCGTTGTCCGCCTGACAAACTCTGGCCGCGTTCGCCGATGCGCGTTTCGTAACCCAGCGGCAATTCGCTGATGAATTCGTGCGCGCCCGCCAACATCGCTGCGCCGACGACTTCCTGCAACGGCGCGTCGGGGTCGCCGAGCGCAATGTTTTCGCGGATCGAGCCGCTGAATAAAAACACGTCTTGCGCTACGACACCGATTTGCGAGCGCAAGCTGTCGAGCGAGACCTGTTCGAGATCGTATCCATCAAGGTAAATGCGCCCTTCGTTCGGTTGATGCAGCCGCAAGAGCAGATTGGCAAAAGTCGTTTTGCCCGCGCCGCTGCGTCCGACCAAGGCGACGGTCTGGCCGGGTTGGATTTCAAGGTCAACGCCTTGCAACACATTGCGGTCGGCGCGCGTCGCGTAACGAAACGTCACGTTGCTAAACCGCACGTGCCCGCGCACCGCCGGCAACGACAGCTTTGCGCCTTGCGTGCTTTCGGGCTGGGCGTCGAATACGTCATTGAGGCGTTCGAGCGCGAGACTGGCTTCCTGCAACTCATTCCACAGATCAATCAGGCTGCGAATCGGGCTCATCAGGCTGGCGAGCAATACGTTGAAGGCTACGAGTTGGCCGACCGACAGTTCGCCCGCCATCACCAGCCGCGCGCCATACCACAACAACAACACGCCGCTCAGGGTTTGCAAAATGTTGCTGAACGAACTGCCCGTGATGTGCAACAGCTTGCTGCGAAATTGCGCATTGAGCGCCTTGACCATCAATCCTTCCAGCCGCCAGCGCACGCGGCGTTCGTTGGCGGTGGTCTTGATCGTCGCAATGCCGCCGATGGTCTCGACCATGAAAGCGTCGGCTTCGGCCTCTTTGGCAAAGGCCGCGCGATATTGTTTTTTCAAACGCGGTGTCATCAGCCGCGCCAACACGGCGTAACCGGGCATGAACAACAACGCCGCCAGCGTCAATCCGGCGTTGTAATAAAACATCAACGACAGATAGACGACGATCATCATCGCATCGAGCATGACCACCAACAGGCGTCCGGTCAGCAAATCGCGCAGCCGCGCATTCTCGTTAAAGCGTTTGAGAATGTCGCCGATCTTGCGTTCTTCGAAATAACGCAGCGGCAAACTCAGCAGGTGCTGATAGAAATTCACCACCATCTGCAAATCAATGCGCCGTGTCGTATGCGTCATCAGGTAATGCCGCAAGGCGACGGTCGCCGTTTGAAAAAACGCGACGAGCAACATGCCGATCAGCATGAGATTGAGCATCGTCGCATTTTGATGAACCACGACGCGGTCTACGATGACTTGCGTGAAAATCGGCATCGCCAATCCGAAGACTTGCAACACGAGCGAAGCCAGCAGGATTTCGAGCAGCAACTTGCGATAGGGTTTGAGCAGCGGCAAAAACCGGCGCGCCGTGGTTTGCGATTCTTCTACGTCTTCGATCCGGGCGGTCGGCTGCAGCGTCAGCACGAAACCCGTCCAACCTTTCAAAAACTCTTCTTTGCTCAAGCGCCGCAAGCCGATGGCCGGGTCGGCGATGACGACATGCTCGGCGTGCGCTTCATACAACACGACGTAATGAAAACCTTCCCAATGAACGATGGCGGGCAGTTCGAGAGAAGTCAGGTGTTCATAAGCCGCCCGCAAACCGCGCGTCTGAAAGCCCAGCGTTTCGGCACCGCCCGCGATGCTGTGCAACGAAGCGCCGTCGCGCCCCACGTTGACTACGTCGCGCAGCCGGTTGATCGAAACGTGCCTGCCGTAAAAGCGCAAGACCATCGCCATACACGCCGCGCCGCAATCGCTTTCGCTGAGTTGCATCAAAGCAGGGTAACGACTGGCACGCGGTGCGTCGTAAGTCACTTCAGGCGGCAGCAGCGGCGCGGCAGGCAATTGTGTCGTAGGCAACGGCGCGAGCCTGCCGGTGTCGCGTACCGCCCGCTGACTGAAGCCCGCCGCCACATTGACCAGCGCCTCTTTGAAAGCCGGAATCGCCGTCGTCAGCCACTCGAATTCCGCTTGCGACAATCTGAAAACCGAAGTGGCCTCACGCGCCACTGCGGCGTGTTCGCGCGGCTCGCCTGTCAGCAAAGCCAATTCGCCGAATACGTCGCCGGGTTGCAACGGCGTGATGGTGCGACCGCCGGTGTTGTGTTGCACGAGTTGCACATTACCCGCGCGCAAGACGTAACAAGCCTCGCCCTTCGCGCCCGTGGGATAAATCGTCTGCCCGGCGCTGAACTGCTCGACGCGCAAACAGCGCATCACCTGCTCAATCTCTTCGGGCGATAAAGGCGTAAAGGCCGTCGTCAATTTCAGGAATTGCCGCAACGAGGCTTCCTGCGCGTGGTGCGACAGCAAGCCGCGCAATTCGGGATAGCTTTGCAACAGGCGCGCCACCGTCGTTAGTTCGAAGCGCAAGACCGTCAATTCGCCCATCGCCCTGACCGAATGGCGATGCGGCGCGTGCGTGAGCGCCCCTTGTTCGCCGCACATCTGTCCGCGCGACAACGTAGCGACGGTGACTTCTTTCCCGGCTTCGTTCACGGCTATGACGCGCGCGCGTCCGGCGGCGATCAGATAGACCGCGTCAGGCGCGTCACCGGCGCGATAGACCGCTTGCCCTAAATCGAATTCGCTGATTTCCGCGTCGTGCGCCAAGCGCCGCAACTCCGCTTCCGGCAACGAAGCCAAAGCCGCGACTTCGGCCAGCAAATCCAACCGTTCAGCCACGCTGATGGTCGAACTCAGACTTGTGCTTGCGACAGTGGTCATAGCGAACCTCTCACTTTTCTCTTACGGGTGCGCCCGCTTTCAATCCAAGCGGCGGCGCGATGATGAGTCGTTCGCCCGCCGTTAAGCCCGTTTCCACGCGCACCTGATCGCCATCCGCCGCGCCAATGCTGACGGTGCGTTGCGCGCATTTGCCGCCTTCGATCACCCAAACCTCGGCAGTGCCATTCGCCGTCAAAGCCGCTTCGTCAAGGAACGCCGCGCGCGGAACCCATACGCCCGGCAACGCGGCATCGGCAACCAGTTTCACGTAAACCGACATGCCCGGCAGCAAGCCCGCGTCCTCAATTACGTCAGCCGTAAAACCCAACGTATTGCTCGCCGCATCCGCCGTGGGCGCGAGACGGCGAATGCGCGCCTGCGCCAGCGATTGCACGCCGTCCGCCGCCAGCAAGGTCACGGTGCTGCCCGCCGATAAATCTTTGGCCTGTGACAACGGGAGTTGAAATTTCACTTCGAGCGGACTGAGTTGCGCGACTTCGAAAAGCTTTTCATTCTTAGCCGCGAGCGCGCCGAGTTTGGCGAAACGGTGAATGACGAGGCCCGCGAAGGGCGCGCGGATTACGGCCTTCGCCAATTCGAGCCGCAGCCCTTCGACTTTGGTTTGCATGCCGCGCGTAGCGAGCCGCGACTTTTCGAGTTCCTGTTGCGCGCCTTCCAGTTTGTAACGCGCGCGATCTAATTGCCGCTTCGCCGTCAGCCCGTCTTTGAACAGCGCCTGCTCTTGGTCGAGTTCCAAACGACAGACATCCACTTGCGATTCGAACTGGCGCTCTTCGATGCGCAAGCGGCTCACTTCCAATTCGGCTTCGCGTATTTGGGTGCGCAATTCGGCGTCATCGAGTTGCGCCAGCACTTCGCCCTGAGCGACGCGCGCGCCTTCTTCGCCGCGCAACGTTTTGAGCAAACCTTCGCGTTGCGCCAACACGGCGACAGTGCGTTCAACCGACAGCACCGAAGGAATCAAAGCGGAACTCGCCATCGGCGCGGCTTGCACCCTGAAAACATTCACCTGGACGGCTGCCTCACTGTTGCTTGCTGGCTGCGCGGCAACCGGTGCGCGCCCGCATCCAACAGCAAGCGCGAGCAACGCCATCAGGCCGACGTACAACAACAAATTTCTCCCTGGATCAACGACTTTCATCATCTGCCTGCTCCCTTCAACACAAGCCTTTGCGCGAGAACCGCAATTCTTTCCCCTCCCGTAAAGCGCGAACACTGCCGCATTCTGATCATCGTTTTGATCGTTGCGAAAAAAAACGGCAAAGGCGGCAAAAATTTCTTTTTGCCGCCTTTGCCGTTCGCTTGTTGGCACCCTTTAACAACAGATGCGTTCTCGTGTTTTCAGCGTCCCGCCATCTTCAACACCTGCGTCACCACATTCGCCGCCGTGAAGCCGAACTTTTCCTGCAACACCTGATAAGGCGCTGACGCACCGAAGCGATCCAGCGCGATGACATCACCCGCCGTGCCAACGTATTTGTGCCAGCCCATCGAGACGCCGACTTCAATCGCCAGTCGCGCCGAAACGTGCGGCGGCAAAACTTCGTGGCGATAGCTCACCGGTTGCGCGTCGAACAGTTCCCAACACGGCATGCTCACGACGCGCGCACCGATGCCTTGCGTGGCGAGTTCGTCTTGCGCAGCCAACGCGACCGACACTTCCGACCCTGAAGCCAGCAATAAAATATCCAGCTTGCCCGTCGGCGAATCGCTCAACACATAAGCGCCTTTAAGCGTGCCTTCTGCCGCGCCGTATTTCGTGCGGTCAACCGTCGGCAGCTTTTGCCGCGTCAGCAACAGTGCCGTCGGGCCGTGCGTATGTTCAAGCGCCGCACGCCACGCCATCGCAGTTTCATTCGCATCCGCCGGACGAAATACGTTCAAGCCCGGCAGCGCACGCAGCATCGCCAGTTGCTCAACGGGTTGATGCGTAGGCCCGTCTTCGCCCACGTAAATGCTGTCGTGCGTCCAAACGTAAAGCGTTTGCAACCCCATCAACGAAGCCAGCCGCACCGACGGCAGCATGTATTGGGAAAACACCAGAAACGTTCCGCCATACGGAATCAACGGCTTGGTCAACGCCATGCCGTTGAGCGCCGCGCCCATCGCGTGTTCGCGTACGCCAAAGTTAAAGTTGCGCGCGTTGCGCGTCTCGGCTGAAAACTCTGCGATACCTTTGAGAAAAGTTTTGTTCGAGCCGCGCAAATCGGCGGCCCCGCCCAACAACCACGGAATGGCAGAAGCCAAAGCATTCAACACCGTGCCGCCCGCATCGCGCGTAGCCACATCGGTGCCCGACGGAAACACCGGCAACTTGCTTTGCCAGCCTTCGGGCAACGTGCCGCTCATCCAGCTTTGCCATTGCGCAGCCTTTTCTGATTCAGCAGCGGCATAAGCATCAAAGCCCGCTTGCCACGCGGCTTCGAGCTCTGCGCCTTTGGTGACGCAGGCGCGAAAGACCTGCAAGGCTTCGTCGGGCACGGTGAAAGGTTCTTCGTAAGGCCAGCCGAGATTTTGTTTGGTGAGTTTGATTTCGTCTACGCCCAGCGGTTCGCCGTGCGCGTGTGAGGTGCCCTGCTTGTTCGGGCTGCCGAATCCGATCACCGAACGCACCGAGATCAACGAAGGGCGCGGGTCTTTTTGCGCGGCTTCGATGGCAGCGGCGATGGCTTCGGTGTCGTTGCCGTCGGTCACTTGCTGAA
>JABFSD010001150.1 GCA_013140935.1 Acidobacteriota bacterium | reverse complement strand
TTTCAATCCAACCGAATGCGCCCACAGCAACGCCGCGATGCCGCCAGGCCCTCCGCCAAGAATAAGCAGGTCAGTAGTGGACGGTGGGTAAAAGATAGTGGTTTGCATACGGCGTAACAGCAGAACTCCCTGACGTTTAGGGCGTGAATATAAACCATCGCAAACAACGACTACCAAAGAAAAGGCGGCACCGGAACTACTGAAAGTTCCGGTGCCGCTTGCGTGAGTGCCTCAGCGAGTAAATGTTTCTTACTCCGGCACTACAAAAAACATTGTGGGTAGCGACGACATAATTTCACAGGATTAACAGGATTTTCAGGATGGACAGGATGAAGTTTAGAGATGAAATGTCTATGCCTTTTAGTCAATCCTGTTCATCCTGAAAATCCTGTTAATCCTGTGAAATTCCTTTTTTAGTAGTGCCCTTACTCCACGACCTGTGCCGGAGCCGGTGCGGGTTCAGGCGGTCGGAACGAAGACACCAGTGCGATGACCGCAACCACGAGGTTAGCGACGATGACGGGCAAGGCACCGATCAGGCTGCCGTAACCAATCCACAGCAAGGCGGCAAGCGCCTGCGTACGTCGCAACGCCGCCGGGCGTTTGCAAAAATACGAAGCGGCAAAAACTGCCGTCGCAATCCAACCTATCCAATCAAGGCCGATCCAATCAAGGCCAATCCAATCAAGCATGCGCAGCCCCCTTTGCCCGTGGCGTTTCTTCTCCAGAGGCGATTTCGCGGATCGTCAGCCAATCTGACGTAACCTTGTCCCATTCGTGAATCTGTAAGCCCCACGTCTCAAAAATGCCGCGAATGGCGTTCGGTTCTTTTAAGCCAACGAGGTCTTCGAGGATGGGAATCATCGGACTGAGTGCGTCATCGCTGAGGATGGCCCGCCGCGCGATGGGCGTTAAGTATTTATTCTCAGACACCGCGATCGTGTAACCGTCACGGCGATTGACGTGCAGCATCACGTGTACGTCAGAACTGCCATCGCCAACGTAAATCACACGATCAGGACTGACATCGCAATCTTCCTGCAAGCGGTCGAGTACGGCGACTTTGCCGTAACCCGCCGGTACGCGCACGATGGATTCGATCTCGCCACTGTACGCATGGTAGCGAAAGCGCGTGCCGTGAATGTTTTCAGGCGGCACGATGCCTTCGAGCGCCGATTGAATGACTTCTTCCGGCGCGGCTGAAATAACGTGAAAGGCGAACTGATGCCCTTGCACGCCTTCTCTGAGCAAGCGCGGCAATAACTGGATGTTACGTTTCAAGGGAATCTGTTTGCCGACTTCGATGAGATGCTCTTTGCGCACCCGCCGATATTCGGGATCGTGCAACAACAGATAGGCGAGTTCGCCGCCTTGTTGCACGAGATTGATGCGCGATAAGCCCGCGACTTTTGCCTCAAAGTCAGACGCGCCCAGCAATTCGCTCAAGGCCTTGCCCGAATCGTTGAAACTCAGCGTTTGATCAAAATCGCTGGCGAACAAATATTGTTTGGTTGGTACTACTCTTTCTGTCAAAACCTTCTCCTTATGATGTGGTGCAGAAACCTTCAGATGCTTGTCACTGTAACGCCTGAACCTTCATCCGATGTTTAGCTCATCTCAAATCAGTATCATCATCTGCATTTTCAAACGCATAAACACGTTTCTTTGCTGTTGAAAGACTGCAAACACAATGCCTAACCCGATGGATTCAGATAACCGACTTGAATGCAGGCAGTTGTGTGTCAGAAGGCGCTGAGCGGAGAATTTCAGCAAGACCAATTTTACAGCAATTATGTCATTTTCAGCTTTTCATATAACAAAAACGTAGCATTACTAGCACATGGGTGGCTTCGGTTTAGGTAAGAGTGTTCAACAAAACGTTCCAGGTCATAGGCAGTGGCGCTGTCATCGTCAGGTGGTGCTGAGTAGCCGGATGGCGGAATTGCAGCTTCGCCGCATGCAGCAATTGATGTTTGAGGTAATGCTTTTTCACGAGTGAATCAATGCTGTCTTCATCGCGGTAAACCGCGTCGCCGACGATGGGGTGACCGATGAGTTGGCAATGGATGCGCAGTTGATGCGTGCGTCCGGTGAGCGGTTCGAGTTCGAGCAAGGTGTGTTGGGCGAAACGTTGTTTGACGGTGTAACGAGTTTGTGCGGCGCGTGCGCCTTGCTCAATCGGCATCACGCACCAGCGCGGCCAGTCGCTGTCACGCGCACCGATGGGTGCGTCAATTTCGCCGGAATCTTTTTCGACTACGCCGCTGACCAACGCGAGATAAAACTTTTTGACCCAGCGTTCGCGGAAGTGTTTTGCCAGCGTGCGATGTGCGCGCGGCGTTTTGGCGAGGACGATTACGCCCGACGTATCGCGGTCAAGCCGATGCACCAAGCCCGGACGTATCGCAGCCTTATGCGTATGCCAAAAGTGAAAGGCGAGCGCGTTGAGCAGCGTGCCTGATTTTTCGCGGTGCGACGGATGCACGAGGATGCCTACGGGCTTGTTGACGACGATCAAGTCA
>JABFSD010000231.1 GCA_013140935.1 Acidobacteriota bacterium | reverse complement strand
GAATACGGCGGCTACGCCTTGCCCGTTGGCATTGGCGGCAAAGAGTCCGGGCGCAACGGCTTCGACTGTGATGTTGCCTTGTCCGACTGGATTGCCGTCGCGCAGCACCGTTAGCGTCGCTGCGCCGTTGCTGGTGGCATCGGGTACCAGAAAGTTGATCTGCGCCGCCGCAACGAAAAACAACGGCGCGTCGCGCTCCGTGCCCAACGCATCTTTGACGCGCACTTTCACGCCGCCCAAATCGGTCGGCAGCGGCAAGGTACTTGCCGCCAACGTGCTGCTCGCCATTCCGCCACCGAATAACGCTGCGATGGATTGCGCCGGTACGCCACCCGTCGGCGCATAACTCGCCGCTGAAACTGCCGCGACGGCGGCAACGCTGCTCATCGGCAACAAAGCCTCTGACGTGGTGTAAATGTAATCGCCCGTATCGCCGCCATTGTTATTGGCCGCATTGCCCGCCGCATAAAACGTCACCTTGCCAACGCTTTGCGCGGGAGCCGTCCAGCGCATCGTCCACGTACTCACCGTATTGCCGGTTTGCGTATGCGTCAGGTATTGCCGTTGTCCGCCGCCGAAATTACCGGTACGCAAACGCGTGCGCACCGAATCGGTCACCGCCAACGTACCCGCTGCGCGTCCCTGATCGTCGAGCGCCGTGAGTTCAAAACCCCAACGAACGATGTTCGCTTGCGTCATCGTCACCGTCACCGCAATCACCTGCCCCGGCGAATAGCCATTAGCCAGCAAACCGCTGATGGCGACCTTGCCCGTTCCACTATTGAGGGCAAAAGATGTATGGCAACCCGACGCCGCGCAGGTGGTTTCGCCCGGCGCACCGCTGCGACCCGTAGGCGCACCGTCAGGGTCAGCCAATACGCGCTGGCGCGACAAGCCTCCAAAAATCATCGTCAGCGTAAAGAGTCCCAGCAAAGATAGTTTTAGTAATTTGATTTTCATAAAGTCCTTTCCGTCACCGAACCATCACTTCACTCAATTTCCAGCAAGGGAAAATTGCGAAGTACAAGCATCGGTTGTTTACCGTTTGGAGGGAGTAAATGGCGCACTACGTGAATTCGATTCGACAGTCTGACTATGGCAATTACGATGCCTCAGTTCTTTCGGTGAAGGTAAGACTGATAACTCATTTGTTCGCAGTAAAAACAGCGGCAAGGCTGAAATCATGCTTGAAATTTCAGGTGACAATTTGACCGATGTGAAAACTGAAGGTGACAGATTGCCCAAGCTATTTTCCTTCGCACGAAATAGCACAGGCCGCCGCGAAGGGTCGTTTCGCGGCGGCCTGCCGTAGCGCACTGAAAGGAACAAGATGTGCTTTAGCTATTTTGTGATGAAAGGCGGCGTCACGAACGCAGGAATCCACCACCTCACCCGTGACGCCGCAGGCCAGGCTCGCTACGTGGGAGCAAGCCTGGCAACCGTTGCGATTGACTTATTTCAGCGAAACCTTCGTGGCGACCAGTTTGCCCATCACGAAGACCACTTCGACTTCGACGACCGTGCCCGCCGTGAGATTGGCGGCGGTGAGTACCATGCCGTTGCGGCCTTTATAAACCGTAGCGGCATTGAGCGTGATGACCGCGCCATTCACCGTGATGGTGCTGTTGGCGGTATCGGCGGCGGTAATCGTTCCTTTCATTTCGCCGTCTGATTTCGGGCCGTGAACTTCGATCACCGAAGCCAGAATGTTGCCGACTCCGGGATTGCCGTAAACCTCAATCACCGTGCCGACGGTGATTGCCGCGATGGTCAGCGTCGTTCGACTGTCTTCACTGACAATGCGCGCGGCGCTCGCATCAATCACCACCGCCCCATTCAGCAGTTTGATCGTCGTACCGGTCACGTCCGACACCGCGCCTGAAACTTCAGCGGCATAAGAAGATTTGTTTTTGTCTCCCTTGCTGTCGCCTTTGTTGTCGCCCAGTGGCGCGGCAAAAGTCGAAGTCGTGAAGGCCAACGCAATCATCATTGCCAAGCTAGCGAAAATCGTAGTCATTTTTTTATTCATGGGTTTCTTTTCCTTCGATAGTCCGATTGGATAATCAGATTTGAGTAAAGCGCAAAGCGTGGGGGCGCAGTTACGCGCAGTGAGCTTTGCGTCGGGCGCACAAAGCGGTAAGTAATTTGGGCACGCATCCGGCATAGCAATCACGATGCCATGCGCGCTTATCGCTGCGCAGACTGCTAACCCTTTGTATTGCCGTTACGCGCAACTCAATTGAGAGAAAGGTTGAACCGCAACCGAGTACATTTTGCCCATAGTGCATTTTGAGAAGTTACAATCTGCCCGATCAGATTTCTTGTTTGGTTGCTGATTCGTCACAAAGGGAAAGGTGAAAGCAAAGCCGGAAGGAATAAGTGGGCTGACAAGATGCCCACTCACAAGACGTGTGAGTGACAATCTGCCTAATCGCGCCGTCCGAAGTTATAACGCACCAGCAAAATATGGCTGGCAGGAGAGCGTCCGAAATTCGTCGAGTAAATATATTGCGCGCTGAAATCC
>JABFSD010001088.1 GCA_013140935.1 Acidobacteriota bacterium | reverse complement strand
ATCAAATCTATTGTGTGCGGCTCGAACTGGAACCGCTCGCGGCGGAACTGGCCGTAGACAACGCCGCCAATTGGGAGCCGGCGGTGCTCGAATCAGCCCTCGCGCGCCTCAAGACATCGGCGAAGAAAAACGACATCGAGCGATGGCATCAACACGACTTGGAATTTCATCAGGCGCTGTGGCGGTTGGCCGACAATCCATTTTTGGAAAAAGCACTGACGCAAGTGAGCGTACCATTTTTCGCCTTCGCGGAATTGGTGTTCATGCAATCGCAACCTCGTGATTTGGTTCATCAAGCCGAGCAACACGAAGTTTTCGTCACGGCGATCTTGAGCAAAAACCGACGGCAAGCGCGGCAGGTGACGCGCAAAGTGCTGACGGATTTTTGGGAGCTTTGGCGCAACCTGACGAAATAAAAGTTCGATCAATCGCTTGAAGAGGAAACAAAACCAACGTCATGACCAAACCACCAAAAGAAACCCAACCAACCGATGAGCAACGACGTTCGTTGCTGAAAAATACGGCGGCGGCAACGTTGGGGTTGAGCGCGTTTAATGCTATCAGCCCCCATGAAACGCGCGCCGAAGAGCTCGGCACGCCGCATGTCGAAACGTTGCCGCCACAACGTCCGACGAATCCGGCGGTGCGTGAGAGCGTCAAGATCACCCGACTCGAAACCTTTCTCGTCAAACCGCGCTGGCTGTTTTTGAAAGTCCACACCAACGTCGGCGTCGTGGGTTTGGGCGAACCGATTACCGAAGGGCGTCCGTTGACGTGTGCCGCCGCGATCAAAGAGATGGAATCTTATTTGATCGGCAAAGATCCGCGCGCCGTGCAACATCACTGGCAGGCGATTTATCGGCATGCGTTTTATCGCGGCGGGCCGATTCTGACTTCGGCGTTGAGCGGCATTGATCAGGCTCTCTGGGACATCAAAGGCAAGTTGCTCGGCGTACCGGTTTATGAATTGCTCGGCGGGCCTACGCGACAGCGCGTGCGGGTTTATGCGCACGCGGGTACGCCGGAACTTGTGCGGCAAAAACGTGCCGAAGGCTTCACGGCGTTTAAGACGTTGCCGCCCAAGCTGAAAGACCGCAATGCGCGCCAAGTCGAAAATCGCGCGTGGATTGAACATTGCGCGGCAAAGTTCGGCGAACTGAAATCCATCATCGGCAAAGAGGGCGATCTCGGCATTGATTTTCACGGCGCAGTGCCGCCCGGCACGGCCAAGATGTTGATGAAAGAACTCGAACAGTTTCACCCGTTTTTTTACGAAGAGATCATCAACTGTCAGGACGTAGACGGCATGGCCGAACTGGCGAAAGCTACGCACATTCCGATTGCGACGGGCGAACGCATTTATACGAAGTGGGGCTTCCGCGAAATTCTCGAAAAGCGCGCGGCAGTCATCCTGCAACCCGACCTTTGCCACGCGGGCGGCATTTCAGAAGTGCGTGCGGTTGCGAGCATGGCTGAGGCTTATTACGCCTCGATTGCGCCGCACAATCCGCTCGGCCCGATTTCATTGGCGGCGGGCTTGCAAATCGCAGCGGCGATTCCGAACTTCCTTTGTCAGGAACAAGTGAGTCTTGGCGATGGTTACATCAAGAATCCTTTCAAGGTGCGCGATGGTTACGTTGACATCCCGACCGGCCCCGGACTGGGCATCGAACTTGATGAAGCAGCGATGAAAGACAAGCTCGGCGAACACGAATGGAAGAATTTGGAGAGCTTCGATCCTGAAGATGGGTCGGTGACTGACTGGTAAATTTCTTTACGTGAAGCAGGAAGGATTTTCTATGTTCTCGCGTTTCGTCATTGCTTGCGCTTTGCTGTTGACCGCCCACGCTGCTTTTGCGCAACCCGCTAATAGCCGCCTCGAATTCGATGTGAGCGGCTGGGACTGGCACGTCGAAGGCATGCTGCCCGGTCGCGGCATGCAGGAAGGCTTTCACACCTTTCCGCCCGGCCACGTAGGCTCGCCCTTTCTCTGGACGCCGGCGAAAGTGCCGGGTGATGTTTACACAGACCTGTGGCGCGCGGGGCAGATCGAAGACCCTTATTTCGGACGCAATCTCGAAAAGCTGCGTTGGGTGATGGATAAAGAGTGGTGGTACACCAAGCAGTTCAACTTGCCGAAAGAGATGCGCGGCAAATCCCTTCGCCTGCAATTCGACGGCGTAGATTATCAATGCGAAGTCTGGTTCAACGGTGTGCGGCTCGGCGCGCACGAAGGCATGTTTTCGGGCTTCGCGTTCGACGTGACGAAGCACGCCGATTTCGATCATCAGAACCGCGTGATGATTCGCCTCGCGCCGCCGATTCTGAATCTGTCGAACATGCAGGGCAAAAAGTTTTTCTGGGGCGGTGACTATTACCGTTTTGCCAGCCCCATCGGCATCTGGCGCGGCGTGCGCGTGCTGGCGACTGATTTCGCGCGCATTGACGACGCGCACATCGAATCGGTCGTGAACAATGACAGCAGTGCCGATGTCACCATTGACTTGGAGCTTGATAACACCGCCG
>JABFSD010001000.1 GCA_013140935.1 Acidobacteriota bacterium | reverse complement strand
TTCAAATGCCATGCCCAAATACATCGCATTCCTGCGGGCCGTGAACGTCGGCGGACGCATCGTCAAAATGGAAGAGTTGCGCGAACAGTTCGCCGCGCTCGGTTTCGCCAGCGTAGAAACCTTCATCGCCAGCGGCAACGTGATCTTCGACAGCAAGATTGCTGACGCACGCAAGCTCGAAAAGAAAATCGAAAAGCACTTGCACGAATGGCTGGGCTACAAAGTCGAAACGATGATTCGCACACCGGCGGAACTCGAAGCGATTACACAGTTCGAGCCATTCGCAGCCGCCGACATCGCATCCGCCGGAGCCTTGCACGTAGTCTTTCTGGCCGCCGAACCGCCCGCCGACGCGCACGAGAAGTTACGCGGCGTGGCTACGGACGTAGACGAATTCAACCTGAACGGACGCGAGTTGTATTGGTTGTGCCGCGTCAAATTCAACGAGTCGAAAGTGAAGCCCGCACAACTGGATAAGGCTTTGGGCAAAACACCGGCGACCGCGCGGAGCATTACGACGGTGAGAAAGCTCGTGGCGAAATACGGAAACAAGTGAGGCCGCAATGAAGCGACACATTATCTATTTCATCAGCTTCGCGCTGTTGGTCGCGGCGCTCTTAGCACCAGGCAAACGCGCTTTTACGTCGGCCAATGTCGCGCCCAAGACGTTGGCCGAACAAGTCACGATTCGCCGCGACACGTTCGGCATTCCGCATATTCTGGCGGAAACTGAAGAAGCGGCGGCTTACGGTTTCGGTTACGCGCAGGCCGAAGATCATTGCGTGCAAATCGCGCAAGCCTTCGTCGGCGCGCGGGGCGAGTCGGCGAAATATTTCGGGCAAGGTGCGGACGGCGATTTCCTGAACAAGCAATTTGATAACGTAGGGGCGTGTCAAAAGAACTTCGCGCAACTCGATCCGGTGTTGCAGAAAATGTTTCGCGCTTATGCGGCGGGAGTGAATCGTTATGTCGAACAGCATCGCAGCACATTGCCCGCGTGGATTCCTGTGTTCAACGAGATTGACGTGCTGGCGAACATTCACGAAGGCGCGATCAATTCAGCCGCTGGCGTAATGCGCCGCTTGCAAGCCAAATACGAAAACAAACCGGTGCAGATTGGCCTTTTGCGCGAAGACGAATTCGCCGCCGATGTCGAGGCCGCAGGCTCGAACGCCTTTGCCATCGGGCCTTCGCGTTCGGTGACGGGCAAGGCGATGTTGCTGGGCAATCCGCATTTGAACTGGTCTTCGCGCTATTGGGAAGCGCACGTCACCGTGCCGGGCAAGGTGAATTTCTTCGGCTCGACGCTGCCGGGCTTGCCGGTGTTGCGCGCGGGTTTCAATGAACACCTGGGCTTCGTGCAAACCAATAATGCGCCCGATATGGCCGATGTTTACGCGCTGAAACTCGACGCCGCGAATCCGGCGCAATACATCTTTGACGGCAAGCCGACGCCGATCACCAAGCGCGAAGTCAGCGTCGAAATCAAAAAATCAAACGGTAATCTGGGCGGCGAGTTGCGCACCGAAAAGCGTACGTTTGAATACTCGCATCTCGGCCCGATCATTTATCGCAACGCGACGCACGCTTTCGCTTATCGTTCGACGCAGCTTGATTCTTATCGCCACTTCGAAGGCTTTTATCATTTGAGCAAGGCGCGCAACTTGCGCGAGTGGATGGCCGTTATGAAACGGAATCTGTTGAACTATTCCAACTTCACTTATGCCGATGCCGCCGGGAACATCTTGTATTTCTGGAATGCGCAACTGCCCAAGCGCGTTGATGACGGCACTAGTTATGAGTTGGATGTGCCCGCCGAGACGAGCAAATACGTTTGGCAGTCGTTGCATCCGATTACGGATTTTCCGCAGTTGTTGAATCCGCGCGGCGGGTATACGCAAAATTGCAACAATCCGCCGTGGTGGCCTTCGTTGCGCGATCCGCTGAATGAAAGTAAGTATCCATCGTATTTCGAGCGTGGCGAGTTGGGTCTGCGTCCGCAAATGGCGATTGAAATGCTGGAAAGCCAGGCGAAGTTTTCTATCGAAGACGTGAAGCGGCTGAAGTTCAATACGAAGATGTTGCTGGCTGATCGGGTCAAACCTGATCTCATCAAGGCGATCAAGGCGATTGAGAATCCTTCCGAAGAGTTGCGCGCAGGCTTGGCCGTGATGGAAGCGTGGGACAATCGCGCGGCGGCTGAGAGCAAAGGTACAATGTTGTTCCTGCGCTGGTGGGATGCGTATTCGGCGGCGGTCAAACAACCGTTCGCCGTTACTTGGGATAAAGCCAATGCGGCAAAAACGCCGGCGGGTTTGGCTGACGCGAACGCTGCCGTCAAAGCCTTTGCCGAAGCCGTGCTGGCTACGCGCAAGGCGCACAGCAGCGAAGCCGTCGCGTGGGCGACGTGGTTGGTTATCGGTTCAAAGGCATTGATCTCCCCGCTGACGGAGCGCCGGGCAATTACGGTCTGTTTCGCGTGATGCGTTATACGCCGCAACCCGACGGCAAGCGCGTCGCGGGTTG
>JABFSD010000557.1 GCA_013140935.1 Acidobacteriota bacterium | reverse complement strand
GCCTTGCCGCGCTGCTTCGCGATGTCGAGCAGCACCGCGCGCCCGACGATGCCCTTCTCGGCAATCGGCATGATGCTCGCCTTGGTCATGCCGCCGAGCGTGGTACGCGGGTCGTAGCCGTTGTAGTAGCCGAACCACGTGTGCAACGAACCGCGCAAACCGTTCACGGTGCTGGTTGCACGATTGGCAGCAGTTTTCTTGATCCTGCCCGGCTCCGTGCGCAATCCCGTTTCCAGTGTGCGGCGCATTTCACCAAGCTGTTTCGTCAATTCATTGAGTTGTGCGGCGGCTTTCGGCGGATCAAGCTTTTCCATCCGGCGACGCGCTTCGGCGAGATTGGTAATCGTCGCGGCGAACGGCAGCAGCGGAGCGATCTCGGCCTGTGCTTTGGTCTGCAATTCCAACTGCTTCATTTCGTGTTCGAGATGAAATTTGAGCAACACGTAATCCACTTTGCCGTCCTGACTGAGCGCATCGAAATTCATCTTGCCGAGCGTGTTGAGCCAGTCAGACTGAAACTGTTTGAAGCGCGCGATCCGCACGGATGAAGCTTCGACCGGATACGAACGCGACAAACTGCCACGATCTGCGACATAGCGTTCGATGACAGGGCGCAACTCGCTTTTACCAGCGTCGAGTTCGCTCAAATCAGGCGCGTCGCTGCGTTGTGCGGTTACGCGCCAAATGGTTGTTTCAGTCGCTAACAACGAGAGCAGCAACGCGCAAATCAAAGCAAGGGTCATAAGGGTTCGTGACACAGAGCCTCCTCAACAGGTTCGTTGGTTCTTGGGTTTCAGCCCATTCAAGGCCGTTCGGTTTCTTTCAGTAACGCCGCCAGATGCTGTTGCCACAACTCCGGCAGCGAATGCGTGCCGTGCCCGCGCGTCTGGTCAGAGATAGGAATCAGAATGAAGCGTCCACGTTTGACGCGCTTGATCTCGCGTTCAGCGATGCCGAGTTCGGGCGGATTGACCTGATCGTCGGCGGAGTTAATCGCTACGAGCGGCGCGGTGATTTTTTCGAGCAGCGGCGACGGATCGTAATCGCGCGAGGCGTCGAAGTAATACAACATATCGTTCGCGTCTTTGCCTGCGACGGCAGCGCGCACACGATCATCAAAGAGCTTGTCGGCTTGCTCACGAGTCGGTGCTTGTTTTTGCAATTGCAGCGGAATGCTCGTCATCACCAGCAAGCCGTATTGCGCCTGCGTCAGCCCACGCAGCGGTTGCGTTTTGTATTCGCCGTTTTGCCAGTCGGGATCGTTCTTGATCGAATCCATAATCATCCGCCGCAACATGCGATTGCGGCCTGCGATCATCACGGGCAGGCTGGCGAGCGGCATCAGCGCGTCCATAAAATCGGGATATTTTTCGCCCCACACCCACGTGTGCATCCCGCCCATCGAAGTCCCCGTTACCAACCGCAAATGATTGACGCCGAGATGTTCGGTCAATAGCCGATGTTGCGCCGCGACCATGTCGTTGTAGTTGTAACGCGGAAATTTCATGCGCAAGCCATCGCTCGGCTTTGACGACTTGCCGTGGCCAATGGCGTCGGGCAGCACGATAAAATACTTCGTCGCGTCGAGCAGTTGTCCCGCGCCAAATAACACGCCCGCGAAGGTACGCGAGACGAATTGCGCGCCCGTGCCGCCCGTGCCGTGCATGATCAACACAGCATTGCGCACCTGGCCTGAAGCATCTTTGCGCAGCGTGCCGAGCGTGCGGTAATGCAGCCTCAATTCCGGCAACGTCTCGCCGGATTCAAACTTGAAATCGCGCGCCAGAAAATCGCCTTCGACCGGCGTGACCTGTGCATGCGCGGTGAAGTGCGATGCAAACAGTAGCAGCAACAGTAAAAATCGTTTTGGGTTCGCCATCAATTTCCTTTCATTCGGCTTTGGTCGCCAACACACGCGCCGTTTGGGTGATCTGCTTGCCGTGCGCGGATAACGTCACCGTATATTCACCCGCTGCAATCGGTGGTGGCGCATTTCCGCCACGTCCGCCACCGCCGAATTGTCCGAACTCAACGAGCGGCAACAAGACGCGATTCAAGCCTGCTTTGGTCGCGCCGTCCAGAGTACGAATCGCTTTGCCGTTCGCATCTGTCAAGGTCACGGTGACTTTCTCTGTCGCGGCTTCTTTCAGGTAATACATCATCGTCAATCCGTTCGGCTCGTTCGGCGTGACGGCCAAGCGGTCGCCGTACAACCGATAATTTCCCAGCGCGCCTTCGCGGCGACGTGCTTTGGGTTCAATCGCAAAGAGGTACACATCGCTTTGCAACGCCTTTTGCAGTTCGCGCAGCGGCGTGATGTCCGTCACCCAAATGCCGCGACCATACGTGCCGACGACGAGATCGCCTTCGCGCGGATGTACGATCAAATCGTGTACGGCGACCAACGGCATATTGCCTTTCAGCGCAGCCCACACCTTGCCGCCATCCAGCGAAACGTAAACGCCCATATCGTTGCCGACGAAAAGCAATTCAGCATTCACGTTGTCTTCCCAAATTACATTGATC
>JABFSD010000279.1 GCA_013140935.1 Acidobacteriota bacterium | reverse complement strand
ATGGCTTTGTGAAGGTGATTGACTTCGGACTCGCCAAACTCAATGGAGTGCGGAATGCTGATTTCACTCCGCACTCCGCACTCCGCATTCCGCACTCGATGATTTCGCACTCAACTGAGCCGGGCGTAGTGATGGGAACCGTGACCTATATGTCGCCCGAACAATTGCGTGGGGAAGGCGTAGACCACCGCTCAGACATTTTCAATTTGGGTTTGCTCTTGTTCGAGATGTTGCAAGGCGAGCGTCCCTTTCAACGCGCGACGACGGCTGAAACGATGGCGGCGATTTTGAATGATGAACCACCGGCGTTGAGTGCGACGATTGCGCCGCCGCTGGCAAAGCTCGTGCTGCGCTGTCTCGAAAAACAACCGGAGCGGCGCTTTCATTCGGCGCACGATTTGGGCTTCGCGTTGGAAACATTGTTGGCGACGAATGCGTCGGGCGCGCAGCGCACCGAGTCAGTCGCCTTGCCGCAACCAAACCGGTGGCGGAAGCGCAGCGTGGCAGCGGTGGCGGGCGTCACGACCTTGCTGGCGTTGGCGTTCGGCCTGGCTTACTTCCCGCGTCCGGCGCAGCAAGCTGAGCCGTTGCGTCTGGCGATCAATCCGCCGGAGCAGGCGACGGAATTCGACTGGCCGGCGATTTCGCCGGATGGCCGCACGCTGGCTTTCATCGCCGAGGTGGGCGGCAAGACGCAACTTTGGGCGCGCACTTTGAGCGCGCCAACCGCTCGGCCACTCGTCGAAGTGCGCGACAATTTGCCCGCGCCTTTCTGGTCGCCCGACAGTCAATTCGTCGCGTATTTCGAGCAAGGCAAGTTGAAAAAAATTGCGCTGACCGGCGGCGCGCCCGAAATTCTGTGCGACGTGCCCAGCCAGAGCAGCGGCGCGTGGAGCCGTGACGGCGTGATTCTGTTTGGCAACGGGCCTGCCGGACTCAGCCGCGTTTCAGCCAATGGTGGAATGGCTACGGCTTGCACTACGGTTGACACGGCGCGCGCCGACAGCGGCCATTATTCGCCTACGTTTCTGCCCGATGGACGGCATTTTCTTTATTGGGTCAGCAATCCCGACGCAGAGAAAAGCGGTGTCTATCTGGCTTCGCTCGAAGGCGGCGAAACGCGGCAACTGCTATCAAGACTGGGCGCAACCAATGTCGGTGTAGCGGTCAATCCCGCCAATCAAAATCAAGGCTATCTGGCTTTCGTGCGGCAAGGGGCGTTGCTGACGCAAGGCTTCGATTTCAGCCGCAACCAGTTGGTAGGCGACCCGTTGCGCATCGCCGATTACGTGCCCGCCCCGATCATCTTTCTCGCGCATTTCTCGCTGTCGGCCAATGGCGTATTGGTCCTGCAGGAAAGCGAACCCGATCAGCAACTCACCTGGTTTGATCGCGCAGGCAAAAAGCTGGGAACGCTCGGCCCAGCAGGGCATTACTCTTCGCCCAGACTTTCGCCCGATGGGCAGCGGCTCGCGGTCAGCCGCATCAATTCGTCCGCGCAATCGCCGCCCGCGAATTTGGACGACATTCATTTGTTCGAGACGGCGAGCGGCGCGAGCACGCCTTTCACTTTCGACCCCGCGCAAGATCAAGGCCCGCTCTGGTCGCCCGACGGCAGCCGTCTGGTGTGGACTTCCAAACGCGAAGGCGCTGCCAATCTTTATCGGAAAGCCGCCAACGGCGTGGGACAGGATGAACTGTTGCTGCGGTCGGCTTTTTATAAATCCCTTTGCGACTGGTCAACGGATGGCCGGTTCATTCTTTACGAAGAGTTGAATCCGCAGAGCGCGCACGATCTATGGGTCTTGCCTCTCACGGGCGAAATCACTGGTGAGCGCGGGCCCTGGTGTTGGCTGAATACCTCTGCCGCTGAATTCGCCGCGCGCTTTTCACCCGACGGGCGACGGATCGCTTATCAATCAAATGAATCGGGACGCCCTGAAGTTTATGTGCAAGCGTTCGTGCCCGGCGCGGCGGCGGCGGGCGGCAAGCGCCAGCTTTCGACCAATGGCGGCAAGGCTCCGCGCTGGCGACGCGATGGCCGCGAACTTTATTACGCTGCGGCGGATGGCAAGCTGATGGCGGTGGCGATTACGCCCGGCGTTGATTTGCATTTCGGCACACCGCAACCGCTCTTCGCGCCCAGCGGCTTTCAGGTCAATGCCGACTGGGGCTATACGCTGACGGGCGATGGACAGCGGTTCCTGTTTGTGACGAATGCCGAAACCGCGCGCGTGCCGCCCTTCACCGTTTTGCTGAATTGGATGACGCAAATGAAGCAGTGAGGTGAAGCAGTGAGTGGCAGGTAAAAAGAACAACGATGAAACATTTCAATCTTTAGAGTGCGCGGCCTCAAGCCCCTTCGAGAAAAAACGAAAGGCCACGATAACGAAAGGCCCCGCTGATAACGCCGATGACGCCCGGACGCATGCAACAAATCGAAGCCATCTTTCACGATGCTTGCAGCCTTGCGCCGCCCGCGCGCCGCGCCTGGCTCGACCGGGCTTGTGCCGACGATGCCGCCTTG
>JABFSD010001147.1 GCA_013140935.1 Acidobacteriota bacterium | reverse complement strand
CCAATTTCGTCCGTGGCGACAACCGCCCTTTTTGTCTTTTTGTCGCTTGCAACAGCCCTTTGAACAATCAACCTTCGTCCGACAGACGGCGTTGTCACGCTGGCCACAACAACAACAAGGTGCCGCACCGGGCCAATTCCCAGGCCAACCACCGGGCATAATGCCTGGTATGCCTTATCCGGGCATGCCGGGAGCCATGCCCGGCTTGCCGCCCGCACCGGGACAACCCGGATTCCCCGGTCAGCCGATGCCGGGCGCGGCCCGTGCGAGTCGAGGCAGAAGTCGTCGTCGCCGCCGTCGCTAAACGTTCTCTGCCCTTATGCACCGATAACGATCTGGCAAAGAAAGCGCGACAACCGCAAGCAAGTTTCGCTTTCGTCAGGAGAGGTGTGTCGAGCAGAACGCTGGTGGAGAGCATTCGATGAGTTACCAATGTGAAGGCCGTTCATCGGCAAAGGGCTGTGGTTGCGAACCGAGCCGCGACAGCTTGCAGCAAGCGCGTGCGCTGTTTCGCCGCTTTCATTACTTCCCTGCGGCGGGTATCACGCGCAGCCCTTGCCGCCGCGTGATTCCTCCCGTGCTGGTGAAGCTGGGACGTTTGCGCGGACTGATCTATAGCTCCGATCGCGGCCAACCGCTGTGCGACCGGACGTTCATTCACCTGATGGAAACGCCGCCGCTGTTGGCTTGCGACCCGCAAGGCACGCAGCTTTACGTCATCGGCGGCAACTATCGCGTCACACAGCGCGGCCTCGAAGGCTGATGAGGCCCAAGCGCCAGAGGACAACGCAATGCAAAGCAATCGCGGGTTCAACGAAGTCATGATCGTGAACCCTTACGTACCAGGATCGGAAAACTATCAAAACTACGAAGGAGCCAGAACCATGCAATTTTACCCTGCACCCCCACCACAGATGATGCCCCAGCAAATGGGCTATTACGGCGAAGCACCGAACGCCTATGGCTATTACGCCGAAGCGCCGAACGCTTATGGCTATTACGCGGCGACGCCCGGCGGTTACGGTTATTACGGAAACCTGCCGTCTTCGTATGGCGAACTCGAACCCGGTTACAACGAGTATGAACCCGTAGGCTATTACGCCGAGTATGAACCGATGGGCTATTACCAGGAGTACGAACCAATGGGGGCTTACGCCGAGTATGAACCGATGGGCTATTACGCCGAGTATGAACCGATGGGCTATTACCAGGAGTATGAGCCGATGGGTTATTACGCCGAAGCCACCGAAATGCCGGGCTATGCGGAATCCCCCCCGATGAACGTGCCGCCGGAGATGGCAGGGTATGCCGGTTACGGCGGCGGTTATGGTGCCGGATATGGCGAAAGCTATGGCGAAAGCTATGGCGAAAGCTATGGCGAAAGCTATGCGGGTTACGTGCGGGAAGCGCCGCCGCGTTACAACGCCGGGTGCCCGATGCCCACCAATGTTAATGGATTCGGTGAGACCGACGTGCTGCAAGGTTACGTTCAGCCCACCGCTGTCAATCCGACGTGCAATCAATTCACGCCGCAACCGGGGCAAGAAGCGGCAACGCCGGACAACTTCAGGCCGCTGTGGTAAGCGCGCACTCAATCAATCAACCGTAATCATTCAACCAACGAGGAGAGTTAATCATGGCTGTCGTTAATGGCATTCGAGAAAAAGTACACATGCCGCTTTACGATGCGATCACCGTCAAGAAGGCAGAACAGTGGAGAAAAGAGCAAGGTTCCAGCACGTTGAAATTTTTCGTGGACGTGCAGGGCAAAACCAAGCTCGAAACCAACATGCAAAGCGCCTCGCAGCTTTCGCATTACAACACGTTCGAGGCGCGAGCGATGCGCGTGGTGATGAGCGATTTACCGCCTGAGTTTTCCGATGAGGTCATCGCGGAAACAGACGAGGATACCAGCTTCGATGTCTTTGACGATTCGGAGAATGAGAATCAGTTTTTCTTCGACACCGCCAATAACAAGGTGGGGGCAGTAGATTTGTCCAACACCGCCGTTCTGGCACAAACCGAAACGGGGTTTGTCCAAGCTGGCTCTTCTCCGATTGAAGCGGATGTCGAAATCAGTCTCGATCAGTTGGTGAAATTGTTGCAAGAAGCCCGCGATAGTGATGACGGTTACGCCGCCCTTTTTCCTGACGACGAAGAAATTTCTTTAAGCGCCAATGGTAATGAGTTGTCAGCGGCTGCGGTTGAGTGGGTCGCCGATCATGGCGGAACAATCTGGCTGTCGGTTGCCGATCTCGAAGCCCTGATCGAGGAGATAGACGAACGGGAAAGACCGCTGTTGTTTCAAACCGAGAAAGAGACCAGCGTCACCAAGTTCATCAATAAATTCATTTACAACACAGTCACCACGTTTTACGTCGGCGAAAAAATCATGATCCAGATGCCGACCTATTACTTCCCTTCCGGCGCAGGCGCGCTCAACGGCCATTCCGCTACGCACGGAGAACCTGACCCGATGGCGACGTTTCGTTTCGCCGAACCCATCAACATTGCGAAGCAACAGAAC
>JABFSD010000285.1 GCA_013140935.1 Acidobacteriota bacterium | reverse complement strand
GTTTTGAGTGCGCTCACGCGGCGAGCGCCACTTTCCTATCAGGGCATCAAAGACGGCGGTCGGCATTAACCGTACGACCCGCATAAACAGCGAAGGCCAAAACGGAAAGCGAATCACCCGGTCGCCGCGCGCCAAACGCCGTGCGATCAAGTCCGCCGCCGCTTCGGCGCTCATTACGAACGGCATGCTTTTGAAACCCGCCGTCATGGCGGTATGCACATAACCCGGCGCAATCGTCACCAACCGGATGCCGTGTTCACGCAAGTGCGCACGCAAGCCGTCGCATAAAGCCGTCACGGCATTTTTCGTCGCGCTGTAACCGGCGGAACCCGGCAGGCCGCGATCTCCGGCAATGCTCGAAACGACGGCGATTTGGCCGCCGCTGGTTTGTTCGCGCATCAGCGGAATCAACGACTCCAGGCCATACGCCACGCCGAACAAATTGGTTTGCGTCATGCTGACGAAACTCGCGGCCTCAAAATGCAAGGAATCGGTCGGTTCGCTCACGCCTGCGTTGAGAATCGCCAGATCAATGCGTCCCCACGCGGCGTGCGCTTGCGCGATGGCAGCTTTCATTTGCGCGGCATCACTTACGTCGCAAACCAACGGCATGGCTTCGCCGCTTGCTGCGCGAATCGCATCAGCGAGTTCAGACAAGAGCGCCGCGCGGCGTGCCGTCACTACGACGCGGCAGTGCTGGCGCGCGTAATGCAACGCCAACGCTCGTCCGATGCCGGAGGAAGCGCCGGTAATTAAAACCACCGATTGTGAATTCATAAGTTAGGGGAGGAATTTCGCCGCAATCATATAAGAAAGATTCGTTCGGGCAAAACGCGGCCCTTTATCTGAGTCACTGTCACTCGCCAGAGTTCCATGTATAATGCCCAGCGTCCTGTGAGGACGAGTCCAACACAACCCCCTTCTACATCAATTTTCACAAGGGAGCCGTTATGCTTCACCAATCACACCAACGCTTTTTCGTAGCTTCTTTCGTATTTGGGGTCGCGCTGTTGGCGCTGGCCGTTTCGGGATTCCTGGTCACGGCGGCACAGCAAAGCCCCGCGCCGAGTGCGCCGCAAACGCAACCGCAGCAACCACAAAAGAAAGACGAGAAGAAAAAAGAGGACAAGCGCCGCGACAACCGACAGGATTCCGTTGTTAAGCAAGACCCTAAGCCGGATGAAACCGATCCTTCTCAAGTCGTCAAAATTGACACCGATCTGGTTGAGTTAGACGTTTTTGTCATTGACCAATCCAGCGCGCCGGTCACCAACCTGACCAAAGAAAACTTCGCCGTCTTTGAAGACAAGATCAAACAGGAAATTGATGCCGTAGACCGCAGGGAAGTCCCGCTGAGTTTCGGCCTCGTGATTGATACGTCGGGGAGCATGCGGTCAAAGCTACAAACCGTGACCGACGCGGGACTGAATCTGATTCGCTCCATGCAAAAAGACGATGAAGGTTTCGTCGCGCAATTCAAAGCCGAACCGGAACTCGTGCAGGATTTCACGCAAGACAAGCGCGAACTCGAAGACGCGATGGGCGAACTTTTCACGAGCAGCGGTACGGCCTTGCTCGATGCGATCATCGCCACGGCGGATTACGCGCAGGAAAAAGCCAAAAATCGTCGCCGCGCTATCGTCGTGATTTCTGACGGCGTAGAGAAAAATTCCGTCGTCAAAGAAAAAGAAGTTCTCGAAGCCATCAAGGAAGACGAAGTGCAGGTTTATCTCGTCGGCTTCATTGACGAAGATGAAGGCGCGGGCAGCCTGTTCGGCAAGAACGGCTCGAAACGCGCCAAAGAATTGTTGCAACGCATCGCCGAAGATTCCGGCGGTCGTGCGTTTTTCCCCAAAGACATCAGCGAAATGGCCGACATCGCTAAACAAATTGCCAAAGACTTACGCACGCAATACGTCGTGAGTTATTCGCCGACCAATCCGAACAAAGACGGCACCTTCCGTCGCGTCAGCGTTGACGTGAAATCCAAAGACAATCGCAAGCTCATCGCGCGTACTCGCCAGGGCTATTACGCGCGCAAAGAAAAACCGCAACCGTAATCGAAACTATGAAAAACGCGACATCGCTCACGCGCCGCAACTTTTTGAAAACGTCTGCTACCGGCGTAACCATCACGACGGCACTTTCTTATTCCAACGTGTTGGGTGCGAATGAGCGCATTCGTCTCGGCGCGATGGGTACGGGTGGACGTTGCCGCAGCTTAATGGGCAACGCCAAGAAAAACGCTGACGCAACCTTCACAGCGATTTGCGATGTCTATTCGCCACGGATGGGCGATGCAATGGAACATGCGCCCGAAGCCAAACAATACAGCGACTATCGCGCGCTGCTCGATGACAAAAACGTAGACGCCGTCATCATCGGCAGCCCCGATCACTGGCACGTCAAGATGACGACCGATGCGGTGAATGCGGGCAAGGACGTTTATTGCGAAAAGCCCGTCACCCACAAAATCGAAGAAGGCGCGGCGCTCATTCAAGTCGTCGAAGCCAGTAAGCGCGTCGTGCAAACGGGTACGCAACAACGCAGTTGGGAACATTTCATCCTCGGCAAACAACTCGTAGACAACGGCACGCTCGGCGACATCACGGCGGTGCGGATGTGGTGGTATCAAAACTATTATTCGCGGCAGCTTCCGAAAGAGGTCAATTTCGCCAAGCTCGATCAAAAGGCTTGGCTGGGCAATGCACCTGCGCAGGAAGTGACGCCGCTCAAATATCGCACGTGGCGCTGGTTTTGGGATTTTGGTGGCGGCGCGCTCACCGACCTGATGTCGCACTGGATTGATGTCGTCCATTGGTATACCGGCTCGCCCACACCCACGAGCGCGATGGCGACGGGGCAGCGTTATTTGCTCAAAGACCTCGAATGCCCCGACACGCTCACTTGCGTGTTGGACTATCCAAAAAATTTCACCGCGACCTATCTCGGCCAAATGCATTCCGCCGTAGACGACGGCGGCCTCGAATTGCGCGGCACCAAAGCGACGATGAAACTCGACCGCAACGTGCTGACAATTCATCCCGAAGGCGGCGAACCTGATGTCAACGCTGGTGGCATCAAACCTTCGATCACGATTCGCTCGCGGGCGGACGGTACGACGGCGCACCTCCGCAACTGGCTCGATTGCATCAAGAGCCGCCAAACACCTGCGGCCAATATTCGCGTGGCAGTCGAATGCGCGCGCGCCTGTCACATCGGCAATCTGGCGCTGCGGCAGGAACGGAAGGTGAAATGGAATGCGCAGACGGCGCGGGTGGAAGGGTAAGATTCGGCCTGGAATTGGAAATACTCAGCATCTTCAACGCCAGCGAGAGAGAATCCTGGGACCTGCCTTATTCCTGCGGTTGAAACAGAGCCGCACTCTTTTGCCCAATCGCTGACGAAGCGAAAAAGATCGAACTCACCGGGACAAAGCCAAACAACTTGTGATTGCCAATCGCGGCCAAGCCCGCTGAAGCGAAGCAGCCGCATTGCGAGCAATCAGGTGTGCCGCCGAATTGGCAGGGGCTGATTTTGCTTTTCAGGTCGGCGGTGTAATTGATCGTCGTACGCGAAAAGATGCATTCGCTGGGCGATTGCGGCGGGTTGGCGTATCCATTGATGACCGGTTGCGGCAACTCAAGTTTGGGAAAATCGGCACGCAAGGCGGAAAGTTCAGACAGCACGTAGGCGCGTTCGGCGGGCGTCAGCAACTCTTCCGGCTCAGCACCGATTTGCGGCGTGAAGATGCTGAACCAGACTTTTTTGACTTCGGCGCGCGGCGTCCAAAAGGCGAGAAAATCGCGGAAGTAATTAAGCTTGCCCACTTGTTGCCGCGTAATCGTGCAATGCACGGTGACGTGTTGGCCTTTGATGTTTTCGAGAATCTTGTCGTAAGTCGCAGGCTTGCGGCGCAGGTCGTGGTCGGGTTGCAAGCCGTCAATCGAAACCGCGAGATGCAAATTCTCAATCGCCGCCCATTCCGGCGGAATTTGCCTGACGGCGCTGGTCACAAGTTGCACGCCGATGCCCATCGCGCTGAGTTGCGGCAACAGAACGTTCAATTCACGAAAGCGCACGAGTGGCTCGCCACCGACGAGCGAGACGTGCAAAGGACGATGCTTACGCACCAGCGCCAGCACACCTTCAATCAGTTCGTCGCCTTTGAAATCAGACAGCGTACGCAACGGCCCGGCTTCGCCGAGATGTTCCGGTTCATAGGCATAACAGCCCGGACAACGCAGCGGGCATTCACGGGTGATTTCGATGGAAAGCGAGGGGTAATGACCGGTGAGGATGCGCCCCCAGGCTTTGATGATGTCAGATTTTTTCATGAAATATGGATATTAATCAGGCCGTCGTTGAAATAAAGATGATGCGGGATAGTGGGCGACGAACGCACGAATAGCAAATGTCGTTGGCGTCGTTGGTGTCGTTGGTTCCGTTGCTGAAAGGAGAAGCCAAAGAGAGGTGGTGGTGGGCTGATTTATAAACTCAGCCGCGTCGTAAGATCTGAAAATTCATACTGGCGCGCGGTGCCTTTCGCCTTGCCGCGTCGGTGTTTGATCTGAAACGTGACGACCGTTTGTTTATCAATTTTGAGGCCGAATTCCGACACCGTTGCGTGGCCGTTGCGGGGGCGGGCGGGCAGGAACGAAATGCGTTCAGCCGTCAGCGCGTCGAGATCAATCGCATCGAGCCGCGAAGCCCATTTCACTTCGCCGTCTACGCGGTCAAAGATGATGACGCGGCTGCCGTCGTTGCCGTGTTGATAATGGCGCAGTTGTTTGAACAGGTGTTGCGCGGCGGCCAAATTCGTCACGCGCGCGCGGCGAAAATCGTTAATCGCGCCATCAGCCAGCGCGAGTTTGCGCAGCAGGATTTCGGCCACGAGCCGCGCGACGTTCAGGTAATTCGCTTTCAACTCAGCCTCTGAGGCAAAACCCAATTCACTAATCAATTTATCATATTCCGTGCGCGTTACCTTGAAATAGCGCGCCGCCCATTTGTTAAACAGGTCGGGCGTCTGGCCTTCGGCGACGGCGACTTTATTCGACTTGTCGGTCTTGACCGAAACCGGCAGTGCCGTGCCGTCGGCAAACGTCAATTGCACGTCACCCGCTTTGGCTTCGGCGAATTCGCGCGCCGTATGCCTCACTTGACTGAGTTGCTTGTCGCTGCTGGCAAGCAATTGTTGCGCGCCTTGCGCAGCGGCCTGGCGAATGAATTCCGTTTCGCGTTGGAACGTGGCGCGGCGCGCGTCGGCTTCGGGCAATTGCGCGAGAGCGGCTTGCAGCTTGGCTTCCGTTTGCGTGACGGAAAAAAGCGGTTGCACGAGTTGGCCTTGCGCGATCAATTGATTGGCGAGCAAAAGTTCGGCGTAAGTGCCCAGTGCATCGTGAAAGCGGCCTTCGATGGCGTCGAATCGTTTTTTATCGAGCGCCGTTGGCTCGCCTTCCTGCTTCGGCGCAACAGGTTTGGTTTCGAGCGGCGTGCTTAGCCCATCGAGCAGCAATTCAGACAGACGCGACAACAGCAACAAGCCCGGATTGTCAGGCGACCAATCAATCTCAGGCATGTAATCGGTCGTGAGGGCATAGACGATGCGTCCGCGTGGTGAATAAAGAATGCCTATGTCAGAACGCAGCGCATCGAGTGCACCGGTCTTGTTGGCAATGGTGACGCCTTTGAGCCGGCGTCCAAGATTGCGTCCGGCACCATCGTGGAATTGCTGGCGCTTGAGGATGGCGATCATTTCTTTCGACGCTTCGGGCGAAACGAGCTCGCCGCGTTCGAGCTTTTCGAGCAGCGCGACCATCTCTTGCGGCGTACTCATTCCGATGCCATACGTCGAACCGTCCGCACGTTTATTGAGCGCATCGCTAAAGGCTTTGCTTTCGCCGCCGCCGCCGATTTTGCGCAACGAACGCAGGTTCTTGAAACCGAGCGCATCCATGCGCACGTTGACTTCGTCGGCGGTCACGGCGTCTAAAACCAAATTCGTCGCGGTGTTGTCGCTGATGGTAATCATCAAATGCACGGCGTCGCGCAACGTAATTTTCAAGCCGTCGTGAAACTCGAAGAGAATCCCTGCGCCTGAAACCTTTTTGGCTTCGGTCAGAGTGAGTTCATCCGTCCATTTGAGTTTGCCGTCAGCGACCAGCCCGAAGGCCGCCACCATAATCGGCAACTTGATCGTACTCGCCGTGCGCACCCGCTGATCGCCGTTGAGGCTATAGATTGCACCGCTGTCGAGATTTTTGGCGTGAATCCAAACCTGGCCTTTGAAATCGGCGATAGCTGCTTTGACGCGCGCGTCGAGTGGGTTTGCGGTTTGCGCGTAACCCGCCGTCGCAACCAAACACAAGGTCGCAATCGAGATGAAAAGTTTTCGCATAAGCTGTGCCTCAGTAAATCGTTAAAGTTGACTCGCACCCAACGCCAATTTATATCCATCCGCGATGAAAGTCCTAACCATATTCGGCACGCGTCCCGAAGCCATCAAGCTCGCGCCCGTCGTTAAAGCACTCGCACAACATCCGCACATCACTAGTCGCGTATGTGTCACCGCCCAACATCGCCTGATGCTCGATCAGGTGCTGGAACTGTTCGCGTTGCGGCCTGATTACGATTTGAATGTGATGCAGCCCAATCAATCGCTCGCGCAGCTTTCAGCCAACGCACTCATCAAACTCGACGAAGTCTTGCAAATAGAAAATCCCGACTGGGTCATCGTGCAAGGCGATACGACGACGGCAATGATCGCGGCGTTGGCGGCGTTCTATCAGCAAACCAAAGTCGCACACGTCGAAGCCGGTCTGCGCACATGGGACAAGCTGCACCCTTTCCCCGAAGAAGTGAACCGCCGCTTGGTAAGCGTCACGGCTGATTTGCATTGCGCGCCGACCGAACCGGCGCGCGCCAATCTCTTACGCGAAGGCATCGCGGCTGAAAGCATCGTAGTCACAGGTAACACAGTCATTGACGCGCTGCTTGACGTCGCCCAGCGTCAAGATAATGGGGCTTACGACTGGGCGAGTGGCGAACTCGCTGCCGTGCCGCGCGATAAACGATTGGTATTGGTCACCGCGCATCGCCGCGAAAATTTCGGCGCACCGTTACAGGCCATCTGCGCGGCGCTGGCTGAGCTGGCCGCGCGTTATGCTGACGTGCAATTCGTCTATCCGGTCCATCTCAATCCCAACGTACAAAGCGTCGTTTATGAATCGCTGCAACACATCTCGAACTTTTCCCTGCTGCCGCCTGTTGAATATCTGCCGCTCGTGCAATTGCTCAAACAATGTGTTTTGGTACTGACCGATTCCGGCGGCTTGCAGGAAGAAGCGCCCAGCCTGGGCAAACCCGTACTCGTGTTGCGCGAAGTTACTGAACGACCTGAAGGCGTGGCGGCGGGTACGGTCAAGCTGGTGGGAACCGATCGAAGCGTGATCGTCGCTGAAACTTCACGTTTGCTGGATGACCCGGCGGAATACGAACGGATGTCGCGCGCCGTCAATCCTTACGGCGACGGCCACGCGAGCGAACGCATCGTGAAAGCATTGTTCTCGTAACCGAAGCGCACCAGCGGCGGTCTATGAGTGAGTTGATTGCATCCATATTTTAGACAAAGCGAATGACTGAAACCGCACCTGAATTCGATCAATGGCATTTCGCGCCACGCCAGCAATTGCGGGCGTGGCAACGCGAGCGGCTTCGCGCTTTGTTAAGCGAACTGACAACAAATCAGTTTTATCAAGAGAAGTTTCATCAGGCCGGACTTTCGCCCTCTGATCTCACTGACCTGACGCGGCTGCCATTCACCACCAAAAGCGAACTCGCTGCTGAACAAATCAATCATCCGCTTTATGGACGGCTGCTGACTTATCCGCTGGCACGTTACCGTTATTTGCACCAAACGTCTGGTACGACGGGGCGCGCGTTGCGTTGGCTGGATACGGCAGAAGATTGGGTTGCGTTTATGCGGTGCTGGGCGGCGGTTTATCGCGGCGTCGGCGTCACCGAAAACGACATCGTCTTTTGCGCCTTTTCTTTCGGTCCTTACATCAG
>JABFSD010000750.1 GCA_013140935.1 Acidobacteriota bacterium | reverse complement strand
AACCTGAAGAACACAAACGCAGTCTCGGCATTTTCACGATGCTGAAAGCCATCGAGCATTCGCAAGCCTTGGGCTGTACGCATTACTATCCGGGCTACGCTTACCGCGAACCGAGTGTTTACGATTACAAAAAACGTTTCGCCGCGCTTGAATTTCTCGATTGGGATTTCGGCTGGCGGCCCTATTCAAACGAGTAACGCGATTTACCGTTACGCCGTTGCTCTGAATTGTCACCACACCGCAGGCGCAAGCTCGGCAGCTTACGCCTGCCTGCGGTTTTCAACCATGACGAACCACCACGAAGCGTTAATTCAAGCGCGCATTGATCTCACCGCCGCGTTGCGTTGGGCGGCGCGGCTCGGCCTGAACGAAGGCATAGACAATCATTTCAGTATGGCTGCGCCGGGACGTGCGGATTGTTTTCTCGTCAATCCGCACGGCTTGCACTGGTCTGAAATCAAACCGAACGATCTCGTGCTGGTAGATTTCGACGGCCAAGTGATCGAAGGCAAATATGGCGTAGAAGCTACGGCTTATTACATTCATGGGCGCATTCATTGCGGCAATCCGCGCGCGACGGTGGTGTTGCATACGCACATGCCTTATGCGACGGCGCTGGCGATCAGCGACGGCAATCGGCTGGAGATGGCGAATCAAAATGCGTTGCGCTATTTCGGACGCGTCGCTTACGACGAAAGCTATCACGGGCTGGTGCTGGATTTTTCAGAAGGCGACCGCATCTGCGCCTTGCTCGAAAACGCCGACGTGCTGTTTCTCTCGAATCACGGCGTCATCGTGTGCGGCCCGACCGTCGCGCAAGCCTTTGACGATCTATATTTTCTCGAACGCACTTGCATGGTGCAGGTGTTGGCGCAAAGCACCGGCAAGGCTTTGAAGCTCGTACCCGATTCCTTCGCGGCGCTGACCGCACGTCAGATTGCCGACGACCAACAACAACCAATCAATCATCTGGCAGCTTTGAAACGCATGCTCGACCGCGACGAACCTGGCTGGTCGGCGCTCGACTAACAAAACCTGTAGCGCGGGTTACTAACCCGCGCTACCTTTCGGAGATAACCCAATGAAACGACTGCTCTGTCATACCTTCCTGCTGATGCTCGCGCTCGCCGCTGTCGTCAGCGCCGATGTAAAACTCCCCGCCGTCATCGGCGAAGGCATGGTCTTGCAACAAGGCATCGCCGTACCGCTGTGGGGCCTTGCCGATGAAGGCGAAAACGTCATCGTCGAAATGCAAAATCAAAAAGTCACTGCTACGGCCAAAGACGGCAAGTGGATGGTGAAGCTCGCCGCATTGAAAGCAGGCGGGCCGTTCACGCTGACAATCACCGGCAAAAACAAGCTCGAATTCAAAAACGTGCTGGTCGGCGAAGTCTGGGTCTGTGGCGGCCAATCGAACATGCAATGGGCGGTCAAGCAAACCAACGAACCCGATAAGACCATTGCCGAAGCGAAGCATCCGCAGATTCGTCTTTTCACTGTGCCGCGTTTGGAGGCGGACAAACCCACGACTGAAATCAAAAGTGCATGGTTTGAATGTTCGCCCGAAACCGTGCCGGACTTTTCCGCCGTCGGGTATTACTTCGGACGCGACTTGCACGCGGCCCGCAAAGTGCCCATTGGCCTGATTGATAATGCCGTAGGCGGTTCGCCCGCCGAGTCGTGGATGAGCGCCGAAGCCATGCAAGCCGACGAAGAATACAAAGCCTTTCTCGCGGCTTATCCCAAGCGGATGGAGCAGTGGCAGATCAATATGGAGAAATACAAAGCCGACGTAGAGAAAGCCAAAGCCGAAGGCGCGAAACCGCCCACCTTGCCCGGCCGGCCGTGGATGCCGGCGGGTTTGTATAACGGCATGCTCGTGCCGATTGCGCCTTATGCCATCAAAGGCGCGATCTGGTATCAGGGCGAATCGAACGCGACGCGTGCTTATCAATACCGCCGCTTGTTTCCCGATATGATTCGCAACTGGCGCGCGACGTGGGGACAAGGCGACTTTCCGTTTCTGTTCGTGCAACTCGCGGCCTTTGGGCCGAACACCAAAACGCTCGGCGAAAGCGACTGGGCTGAGTTGCGCGAAGCCCAAACGATGACGCTGAAAGCCTCGCCGCATACGGGGCAGGCGCTGGCGATTGATTACGGCACGTATGACGACATTCATCCCAAAAACAAATTGCCCGTCGGTCAACGGTTGGCGTTGGCGGCGCGCGCCGTGGCCTACGGCGAAAAGCTCACGTACGCCGGGCCGACTTATCAAGCGGTGAAATTCAAAGGCAACCAAGCCGAACTCAGTTTTACCAGCATCGGCAAAGGGCTCGAAGCGCGCCCCAATGGGTCGAATGCCGCACTGAAAGGTTTCCTGATCGCAGGCGCAGACAAGGTCTTTCACGAAGCGACCGCCGAAATCAAAGGCAAGCGCGTCGTGGTCAGCAGTCCGTCCGTCACGAATCCCGTTGCGGTGCGTTACGCCTGGGCGAAATATCCTGAAGTGAATTTTTATAATCTGGAAGGCTTGCCCGCCGTGCCCTTTCGCACCGATGACTGGCCGGGCGTGACGATGGGGAAAAAGTAAGTGCAACAGGCTCGCCGGTTTGTTGCTGAGGTTGCCGCAATCTGAAAAAGGGTTGCGGCAATTTTTTTCAGCCGACGAATTTCACTACCGTCTCGCCGAATTTCACCAAATCGCCATTGTTCAACGTAATCGGCTGTTTCGCCCGCAGCCGCGTTTTGCCATTGACCGTGGTTCCGTTGGAACTGCCCAGATCTTCGATTTGGTATTGGTTGTTGAGGGCGACGATGCGGGCGTGGCGGCGCGAGATGCGCGAGGCGTGATCGTATTTCGACAGGTCTACGTGCGGGCGAATGCCGCGATGCGGATCAATGCGTCCGACGATGGTTTCGCCGGTCGCGTTGATGGGGAACTCTACGCTTTGATCGTAATCGAGCAGCACCAGCTTGGCCGTCAGCGGGCCGAAGGTCGGATGGCGTTCGCTGAAATAAATGCGATAAAGATCTTTGGGCGTGAGTTCGTGGCCGCACTGCCCGCAGGGGCGACGTGCCAGCGTAGGCGGCATATTGCCAATGGTCGTCGCAAAGCCGTCTTCTTCGCGGATGAGATCGTCGAGGAAGTTTTCGCGGGCGCGTTCGTCCATCGTGTACCAATCAAGCCCTCGCGCTTTGCACAGGTCACGCAGATGCACCTCGGCCTGTTCGGTACGCGTTTGGCGCGCGAACTGGGTTTCATCGGTCAGCATGCGCCACAGCACATGTTTATGCTCAGGCGCTAACTGATTCAGCCATTCGCGTAATTGTTGTTCGACGTTGGGCGCAGGAGCCATAGCTTTTCCTTGCCATCCAGAATTACTTTTTCGTCATATTACTGGCTTCTATCTTTAGCGACAACGGGCGCGCGGGCGATTCGATGCGTTGCGGCGAAGCCGAATCAATTCTTGCGACGACATACATCGTCAGGGTTTGCGGCTTGACCCACGGAGCGACTTCCAACTCGAAGCGTTGCGTAGTCTCGTCTTCGGGAATCATCACGCCGCTTAAACCTACGTCTTTGACGATGACGCCGTGCGGCAGATTGCGTACTTCGAACAGCACGCGCCCTTTGAATTCGCCCTGCCGCTTGATCTTCAAATTGACCCACGCGGTTCTGTCAGGCGAGAGCGTCACGCTTTCCTGCTCCGTCCAAACCAAGACTTCCGGTTCATTCACGAGCGATGCGACCGAAATGCGTTCGGACGTATTTGCTTCGCGTACGACTTGCTTGCTGTTGATTGTCGCTTCGCCGCGCAACTTGAGTGAGAAGCTATTGGTTGTTGCATTCGCCTCAGCTTTCAACCAAATCTGCGTCGTGTACTCGCCCACGCGAATCACTCCTTCCGTCGCCGTGAAGCGTGCGGGCAAATCTATCAGCTTGACCGCGATGTCGCCCTGCCATTCGTCAGTGCGAAAGGCACGCGCGGTGAGCAGCACGCCTACGTTGTGCGGAATGTTTGCGTTCTCAGGATCAATGCTCAACACGAAATCAGGTTGGGGCGGACGAATCGTCAAACGATAGGCGAAGCGTTCTCCTTGCTGTCCGCGTACGTCACGCACGCGCACCGTGTAAGCGCCATCCGCCGGAGCAGTGAACGTCATCCGCGAGTCTTTGCCATACATCGGGCCGCCGTCGTCATTGCGAAAATAGAGCATCGTTTGCGGCAAGCCGTTCGGCGGCAGTTTCGCGTCGGGCGGATGCACTGTGACTTTATACATCGGCGTATAAACCGCGTGCGCTTCGGGTGTAGTGTCGAAGAAACCCAGACGCTGTCCGTTAAAATTTTTGAAGCGCGTATCTTCATCCGGCCCTTTCGGCAGCACGTCAATTTGCAGCACTTCGTTGCCGATGAGGATGAAATCGTTGACGGCTAACTCGCTCCAATTCAGCACGCGCAAGCCGCTTGCGGACGAGTCGCGGTCGTTCAAGGTTTGCTGCGTCTCGCTTACCGAACGCAACAAGGCGCGCGGCACGAGTTGGCCTTTCGCGTCGTAAATTTCAATCACGGCATCAAGCGGCGAACCGAAACGTTGCGCGCCGATCTCAAGCATTAGCGTCTCGCCCTTGCGCGCCGTGAAGCGATAAAAGTCTTCAGCGGTTTCAGCCAGCTTGCCGTTGATCGTGATGGGTAACGTCACGATTTGCGGCGCAGCCAGCGATTTGGCGGCGTTGCTTTCAAGCGTTTCGGGAACCGTGCCAATGGCTAGGCGCGGAGCGTTCAAGGCTTTGAGCGCGAGCGGCGCAGAAGCATTCCATCCAACTAACGCGGGAGCAGTAAACGGTGTTTGCGTCGCGCCGAGATTGAATCCGCTCACCGCGAACTCTCCGCGCGTGCCTTGTTGCAAGCCGAGCGGAAAGATTGAACTCACATAAGGCAGCGCGCCGAGGTTCAGCCGATAGTCGAACTCGTGCGTACGGCTCATGCCTTGTTGCTCGAAATCAGTTACGCGCAAAACGTATTCGCCATCTTGCTTGAACCCATACGCCAACAGCGGATCGCGGCGAAAGTCGTAATCGTTATTCGTCGCCAGTTGCTTGCCCGTCGCGTCAAACAACGTCAGCACGCCGTCGAATTTCGCGCCGAGCGCAGAGGCTACGATCTCGAATATGAGTTGCTGACCGGCTTGCGCGCTGAACTTGAAATGATCGCGGTCGCCGCGCGCGTTCATCTCGCCCACCACCGTTGTCGGCAACATCACGGCTTGCGCGTCTGACAACGTATTGTTTGCTTCGGCTTCCATCGTCTCGCGCAACGCGGTTACATAAAACGCGCCGAGATTCGTCGTACCCAACGGCGTCTTGAGGCGGAAGCGATACAACCCGGTTTCGGCGTCGGGCGCGATGGTTACGTCAAGCGTCACGCGATTGCGCGTCACATTGTCGCCTTGATACTTCTTGGTTGGGTCAGTCGAAGGACGCGGCTTTTCATGCGCGGTTTCAACGTTTGTCACAATCACGGCGCTGATGCCCGCCTTGCTCCACAGCACTTCGCTCGCGCCCGTGAGGTTGAATCCCTCAACGGTCAGCGTAACTTTCTTGCCGCGCTCGCCTCCGCTGGGCGCAGCCGTCGTGAAATACGGCGGGGCGATTTGCGCGAAGTTGATCGTGGAAAGGCAAAGCAATGTGAGAAAGCAAAATGCGTGTTTCATAGTAGTGCCGTGGGAGTTATGGGAGCGATGGGAGCTATGGGAACACCGCTATCTTGAGTTTCCCATAACTCACATAACTCCCATGACTCCCATTGAAATTTATCAGTTGTTCGGCAATCGTTTTCCCGTCAGCGCGTCATAAATCGTCAGCGTTCCGTCATAGCGCCCCACCGCCAGCCGCTTGCCGTCGGGGCTGTAACTCAGCGCGAACACCCAATCCGATTGCGGTTCGGCTTCGTGGGTTTCGATCAAAGTTTCGGCGTTCCAGAACTTGAGCGTTTTATCTGCGCCCGTCGTCACCAGCGTCTTGCCGTCGGGCGCGAAGCGAATCAGGTTGATGGCGTCGGCGTGTCCGATCAGCGAACGCACTTGCTTGCCTTCGTTGGCGCCCAGCGACCAAATGCGAAGAGTACGATCAGCGCCCGCGCCCGCGAGCAACTTACCGGATGGGTGAAACGTGACGCTGTTTACCGTATCCAGCGCGTCGCTCATCGTATAAAGCCGTTCGCCAGTCATCACGTCCCAAATTTTGACCGTACGATCAGCCGCGCCCGAAGCCAGCCACTTGCCGTCGGGGCTGAACGCCAGCGTGAATACGGAATCGGTATGATCTTTCAGCGTTTTGATTTCAGCGCCCGTCGCCGCGTCCCACAGCTTGATGAGCTTGTCGTAACTGCACGTCGCCAGCTTCGTGCCGTCGGGACTAAACGCAATCGCAAAGATGTTGTCACGATGTCCGCGCCACGTTTTGATCTCTTTGCCTGTCGCGGCTTCCCACAATTTGATTTCACCGAACTGGCCCGGATTGCCTCCGGCGGCGGCGATCAGCTTGCCGTCAGGACTGAACGCGAGACTGCGGATTTCGTTGGCGTGACCGGTGAGCGTGAGGATGGGTTGCGGTTTCAGCGGGTCGAGCAACTCTACGATTTGATAGCGGCCTACGGCGAGACGCGTGCCGTCGGCGTTGAATGCAAGACTGTTGATCGCTGCGCTGACGGGCTTGGTCGGCTTGATCATTGGGATGTTTGCCGTCGCGCTGGATGATGGCGAAGCGGGTTCGGTGCTCGCAGATTCGGCGTGTGCGCCTGCGTCAATCCAGCGTTTGATGAGCGCGATTTCTGCGTCGGTGAGTTTGTCGCCGATGGGCATCTGCGGCTTGAGCGCGCCTTCGACGTATTTGACCAAGAGACTCTCGCTGCTTTTGCCCGCGATGATCGGTGCGCCGCGCGTGCCGCCATTCATCAACGACGCATAACTTTCGAGATTGAGTCCGCCCTTGCGCGTCGTGTGGTTGTGACAAGCTGCGCACTTGTCGGCGAACAGCGGCGCGATGTGGCGTTGATAGCTGAGGTCAGCTTGCGCGTTGTGTGTGATTGCCGCAAAGCAAAAAGCCAAACACAGCAACAACGTGATGGTGGTGAATCGTTTCATCTATTCAGTTGGTGGGCGGTTGGTGGGACAGGATCGTATCCTGTCCCACGATTTGTGCGCTTGCCGAGTGGGACAGGATACGATCCTGTCCCACCTAAAAACGCCTAGTGATTAAACAAAAACTCTTTGCTGGTCAGCACCGCCCACAGCAAGTCTTCGATAGATTGTTTGCGGTCAGCGCCGCTGTCGCGCAGCGCCGCGAGCAGTTGTTTCATCTCTTCCGCTTGCGGCGCACGGCTCAACGCCGCCGCGTAAACGTGTTGCACCAGCATTTCGTCTGACAGCCCCAGTCGCAGCGCATTCTCGACAAAGCCATTCTTATCGCGCAGCTTTCGATTGATCGTGTCGCCATTGATCGTATGCAACGCCTGCGCGACCGAAGGCTCAGAAGATCGTTCGCTGTCAACGGTCATCATTCGCAACGGACGACCGAACACGGTCAGAAAATAATTGTTCACGCGGCTGTCAGGCAGTTGCAACGCCCGCGTACCCGCACCGTAACCGGGGAAATCCGTCGGCACGCCGGTCAGTTGCGACACCGCATCCAGCAAGACTTCGGCGGGCAAGCGCCGCACGACGTAACGCGAATAAAACTTTTCATCCTGCGCATTGGTCGCGTTCGGTTGCGACGAACGCTGATAGGTCGCCGAATTCATGATCGTGCGCATCAAATGCCGCACGTCGAAACGATGCTCGGTGAAATCTTTTGTCACCGCCGAGAGCAGTTCTTCGTTCGAGGGCGGATTGGTCGCGCGCATATCGTCTACGGCTTCGACGAGGCCGCGCCCCATGAAATTTTTCCATACGCGATTGACGAACGAACGCGCGAAATAAGGGTTGTCAGCCGCCGTCAACCAGTTCGCCAGATGCGCGCGGCGATCACCCGTTGCGTTGAAATCAATCGCCTTTCCATCCAGCGGCGCGGGCGGCAAGGGCTTGCCCATACG
>JABFSD010000902.1 GCA_013140935.1 Acidobacteriota bacterium | reverse complement strand
CCGCATCGTTGTGAAAAGTGCCGATGGGTAATAACTGAATTACGTTGACGCCGAGTTCGATCAAGTGATCGAGGCCGGTCGTGATGTCGCGGCGTCCGGTGAGATGTGTGCTCGTTTCGGTCAGGCCCAGATACTTGCCGCGCCGTTGCACGCCGCCATCGGCATCTATCGTGAAATCGCGCAAATGCAGTTCATAGATGATGGCTTCGCTGAGCGGAAAGGCTGGACGCGCCGTGATCGGTGTTTTGTCATCCACCACCATGCAGCGCCCGTCATAAGCTGTGACAGCTTTGGCATAAGGATCAAGCAATTCACGCTGCGGATTGAAACGCGGGTCAGAGCCTTCAGCACGATAGTTGTAATACACGCCCAAGCAATCGCCGGCGAGTGTGATTTCCCAACTACCGTCTTCGTTTTGCGCCATTGGAATGGGCTGTGGGCGTCCGCCGTAGGGACGATAATAAACGTTGAGCGTCAGTTTGCTCGCCGTCGGAGCCCATACGCGAAAGAGAGTGTTGTCAGGTTTGTAAAGCGCGCCCAAGGGCTTTTCGCAAATGAGATGGTCTGCCGGATGTGGCAATGTAGGCGCGTGATAACGAATTGCGGATGTCATTCAATCGGTAGGGAAAATCTTTCAGCCGGATTAAGCCGCTACGGCATTATCGCTGAGCCATTGTTGCAAGTCGGCGTGCGTCGTGAAGTCACGTATGGTTAAGCACAGCGTCTCAATCTGTTGCTTGGGGAGCGCTCGAATTCGCTTTTTAGTGGACTCATCCAATGTACCTATAGTCGCTTTCAAAAGGGACAAGGTCATCAAGAGCATCCCTTCACGATAGCCTTGCTCAAAGTTTGCTGGCGTAATGCTGCCCGCATTTCTTGAAGTTTCTCTTCATACCATTCGTCGATCCATTCCTGAGTCAAAAAGTCCGACTTTTCAGCTTCAATATCCGGTAGAGAGTTCTCCATGTTTGGTTCTCCTTCAAGCGCGTCAATCGCTAAACTCCATCGCTAAACGATGATGCTGTTGTCGTCCAGCCACTTTTGCAGGTCGTCGTGCGTGGCAAAGTTACGCGAAGCCAACCCAAGTGCTTCGAGTTTTTCACTGGGCAACCCCAAAATCTGCTGTTTCGTTATTTCATCCAGTGTGCCAAGTTGCTGCTCTAGCAACGTCAGCGCCATTGAACCAAGAACGATATGCATGCTTTGCATGCCTTCTTCGCGTCCTTCCACGCGTCCTTCCACGCGTCCTTCCACGCGTCCTTCTTCGCGTCCTTCTTGCATCCATTCCTGAATGAAGAGCGCCGATTTATCGAATTCAATCTGGGGAAAAACGTTTTGCATGACTTCACTCACTTTCTGTTTGTTGACTTTCTTGGGCGCGCGGGAAATATAAGCCAGCAAGGAACGGGTATATTCCAGGGCTTCGCTCCAGTTCATCGCGCTCAAATTCTGAAAAATTTCCGACAGCCGCCGTTCCAGTTCATCGGTCTGAATATACCGCATGAGTTGCAATCCGGCACGCACTTTCGGGGAGCCGATAATCTCGACGCCGCTATGCAATGAGAGGTCGCGCAAATCGTACTCAAAATCCACGGTGTACTTTTGCAGTTCGCCCAAATCTGGCGGCGCGAGCAACGCACTGAACCGTCGCGGCACATTCCAGCGTTCCGCGCCGTGATAAAACACCAACGGGATTACCAGCGGCAAACGTGCGCAACCTTGCGCCTGTTGCCGTTCCCAAAACCGCACCATGTAACGCAACAGTTGAAACGCCACCCACGGTTCCGGCGCGCTCTTATGTTCGAGCAACAGATAAATGAAAACCGATGCCAGCCCCGTGCTTTGGGCGCTGAAAAGCAAATCCGAAAAATGCTTGCGCAACTCAGGGTCAACGAAACTTTCCGGCTCCAGCTTGAGCGTAGCCAAATCCAGCCGCGTCAATATCTCTGGCGGCAGGTAATTCGTCATAAAATCCCGCGCGACGTCCAAATCGCCAAAGAAGATTTTGGAAAAGCTATCGTGCGGAGTATTTGTTTCAGCCATAAAGGATCACTTCCGTTCCCTGCCGTAATAACCCTGCCGCGTGCGCACTAACATATCGCCGTGCCGTTTCAGTGCCTCTTTCGTTACCGCGAGCCGGACGCGGCGGAACCTGCCATCCAGCGTTTGATTGGTGGACGCATAGCCTACGCTGTAGCGCGTCCGCAAATGGTCAATCAATTCGGTCAGGCGCTTGTTCACTTCGATGACGGGTACGATTTGAATCTCGCCGCCTGTGTCGTCCACATATTTTTCCAGATTGATGCGGCGACGAAAGGGATCGTTTTTCTCGGTGCGATCAAACACGGTGAGCAGCTTCGGCGTTTCTGATTTCACGACGACGCCACAAACCACGCTGCCCGAATCGTATACGCGATCGGTGACTTGCTGTTCAGACATATCACCGAAGCGATAGGCCGTAGCGATGTTGTCTGTCACCGTGATAATGACGCGGCGACTTAACGGATTGCTCGCCGTACTCATATCCTTCGCGGCT
>JABFSD010000072.1 GCA_013140935.1 Acidobacteriota bacterium | reverse complement strand
TCAACTGCAAACGCATCGTCCGCCTGTTACTGGCTGCGCCCACCGCGCAACCCGCTTAACGTGCGGATCAAAACCAGTCCGACGTGTGTTCTGCTTACTTCGCACTCGGACTTTTTAAGCGGTTTCTGAAGGGGCGGCGGCGCTACGGTATGGCTTGCGCCCTTTCAGGGCTTCGCGCGCGGTGGGGCTTCTTTCCCAGGGCTACGGCTTCGCCTTCACCCTGGGCTATTGGCTGCTGCTCCGTTGGAGCAAAGACATTTACCGTTGCGACGCATGCGATCAAGCTCACGCGCGATACCAGCAGCGAAAAGCCGTGCGGTGAAATTCCCCACTGGCTGCCGTCGGCGAAATTCTCCATCGGAAAAGTTAAGGGACGTCACCTGTTATCCGCAGGTCAAGATAGGTGTTAAATCCATGATCGCGCCCTCGCACAGCAATAAGGTTTTCTCCCTGCCTGAGAATGGCATTGGGAACATTGAAAATGGATGAATCGCGTTGTGCGCAGCCCCCACCAGAGTCAATCAATCCAGCGGAGACATCAATTCCATTAACAAAGACTTGTACCGCGTTATCTATGGCAACCCCAACAGTTAGATTGCGAGCCCCTATTGGCAGGGTGAATTTTCTTCTCAAAAGAATGTCGGTGTTACTAGGCCAGGGATTACCTTGCCGTAAAGCGTTACAACCATCACCGAAACCGGCATTGCCGGTCGAAAAGATGGAGTCGTCGAAATCAAGCCGTTCAAACCCTATTCCTTCTCCAAAATTTACGATTTTATATTTATACGCGGTGGCGGCGTAAGGAATAAAGGTACTCCTACCGTTTTGCGCCGGATAAAGAGATGCCTGCGGAATCACTTGCTTGATTTGGCTCGGACTTGACCAGAGCAAGCGCGCGGTTGCGAGAATGGTGTCTTCGTAAAACTCCATCCGAATTCCGTATTTCTGATTGGCGACAAGAGTGATGGTACCGTTGTTTTCAACTGGCGTATGAAGTGTCCAATTATCAACAAGCAGTTGGTTATTAACCCACAACCGCACGCCATTGTCCGACACCGTGTAAAACGTATATGTCTCACTGAATTTGGCTTGCACTTGTCCTGTCCAGCGTACTGAGAATAAGTCTGCGTCAATTGTCGGGTCAGGCGAACCCGTACCCCAATCGAAATCAACGGTCGCGTCAGTGCGTACAAGCTTCGAAAGCGTTAAATCAACGTTGTCGAAGTATTCGCCACGTAAGCCTGTGCCGCTGCCGATTCCGCCCGTCACGTTAATCACTACTGACTCGGTATCGCTCAAACTTGGCGTTCCGTTATCACTCACCATAAAATTCACCGCAACCGTTCCAACCTGATTCGCCGTAGGCGTCCAACTAAAGCGGCGACCATTCGCACCGATAGAGGTGAGCGTAGCTCCGCTCGGCAGATTGTTAGAACTAAAGGTAAGCGTCTGCCCTTGATCTACGTCAGTGGCGCTGAGGTCGAAGTTCAAGGCTTGTCCGACCGTAGCGTTTTGTGCGCCGGGCACAGTCAGCACGGGCGCGTCGTTGACCGGCGTGACGTTGATTGAAACCGTAGCCGCCGCGCCATCAACCTTGCCGTCATTGACCTTGAACGTAAATACATCTGCGCCGTTGAGATGGGCGGCGGGTGTGTAAGTCAGATTTGCTCCCGTGCCGGTGAGCGTACCGCGTGCGGGCTGGGCGACGATGGCATAGGTCAGCGCATCGCCGTCAGCGTCGCTGCCCGTGAGCGTGATGGCTTTGGGCGTGTCTTCGTTAGTCGCGACGGTTTGGGCGTTGGCTACGGGTGGGCGATTGGCCGCATTGATGACGTTGACGCTTACGGTTCGCGTAGTGACGCCCGCCGGGTTCTGGTTGTCAGCCGCGCGCAGCGTCAGCGTGTGGTTTCCTGCTGCGGTTGCGCCGGGTGCGAGCCGCAAAGCGAAGGCTGTTTGATTCGTCACGATGGAAGCGAAGGCTGCGCCCGTGACGGTTACGGTCACGGATTGATTGGGGTCGGGGTCGCTCACCAGCAAGGGGAAATCGGTCGTCGTACCGGTGTTGACGGTGAGCGTAGCAGGCGCAGTCAGCGAAGGCGGACGATTGGGTTGCGTCGCGGGCGAAGGCAGCACGAGGTCGGGTGTGATGCGCGTGGTGCTGAAGGCTTGCGCCGTGATGCCGGTGCGCGTGATGCGGTCGGTGCGTCCGTTGGCGCGGATGTAAGAGGCTTCGACAGTGAGTTGATTGTTGGCAGGCACGGCGACGCCGGGGATGACGAAGCTGCCGTTGCCGTCGGTGAGCGCGAGTTGTCCGGCGCAGGCGATGAGTACGAAACGAATCGGTTTGTTGTCGCTATCCAGCACGCGGCCCACGACGGTAGTGATGGGGCGCGGTTGGGCTACGAAATAGATCGAAGTCTCGGTGACGGCGTTGGCGGCGGTTTCGATGCGCTGTCCGTCGGCGGTGACGCGCGCCGTACCGATTTCGGTGAACGTGCCGAGCAAGCCACTCGTGCCGGTTTGATTCAAACGATAG
>JABFSD010001221.1 GCA_013140935.1 Acidobacteriota bacterium | reverse complement strand
GAAAGCGCACCGGCGGTTTTCAACGTGATTCGTTTGGTGTCGGCGATTACGTTGCCGACGCTCGTGTTCTTTTTGCTAACCGCCATTTTTCGGCAACCGGTCACTTTCGCGGTGTTGGGCTTGACGGCGACATGGGCGGGCTTCGGCGTATTTCTGCCTTCGTTCGTACTATCGCGGATGATTACGAAGCGTCAGCATCGCATTCGTCGCGCGCTGCCCGATGCGCTGGACTTGATGGTCGTTTGCGTCGAAGCGGGCCTGGGTTTGAACGCCGCTTTCAATCGCGTAGGCCAGGAAATGGATTTGGTCGAACCCGCACTCGCGCACGAACTGGCGATCACCAACCGCGAGATTCGCGCGGGCAAACCGCGTGAAGACGCGCTGCGCAATCTGGGCGACCGCACCGGTGTCGAAGACCTGAAATCATTAGTCGCCATGCTGGTGCAAACGGATCGTTTCGGAACTTCGATTGCCGAATCGTTGCGCGTCTTTGCCGATTCGATGCGCATCAAGCGTCGCCAACGCGCCGAAGAGCAAGTCGCCAAAGCGGCGGTGAAGCTGTTGTTTCCCTTGTTGTTTTTCATCTTTCCGGCACTGCTCATCGTGTTGATGGGCCCGGCGCTCATCAAGATTTACGACCTGTTTTTCTTTATGTCGCAGCAACCGTAATCGTTGCGCATACAAAACGGGGTTGGGGTGTATTGAAGAGGTGTTGTCCTATGAAAAGTTTACTCACGATCTTGGCTTTACCAACGTTCGGGCAAACGCTCGGCTTGTTGCAAGCCGCTGAAGAAAAGCCCGATTTGACGATTAATTACATCATCATCGGTGCGTTAGTGTTGGTCGCCGTTGTTCTCGGTGCCATCGTCATGAAGCGCCGCATGAACGAGAAGGAAGATGATTGGGACGCCTAGGCTTTATCACACCACGTCCGGTGCCTGTCTCGCCGAACGTTTGGAAATCGCCAACACCGCGTGGACGCGCCTGTGCGGTCTGATGTTTCGCCGTGCGCTGGCGCAAGGCCATGCGTTATGGATTCGCCCGTGCAATGGCGTGCATACGTTTTGGATGCGGTTTGCGATTGACGTGGTTTATCTCGACCGCGAGATGCGCATCGTGAAGCTCATTGAAAACCTGCGGCCTTTCCGGCTCACGATGCCGCAACGTGCCGCGCGCAGCGTGATCGAATTGCCGGCGCATACGATTGTGCAAACGGGCATACAGCTTGGCGATCAACTGCGCGCCGTCAGAGAGGGAGCGTAATGGCCGCTTCTATACAAGACCTCTCCGCCTTGCCGCGCACCCAACGTGGTGTCAGACGTGAACCGCGTCCGTTAGGCTTGATCGCGCGCTCCGTGCTGCCTTCGTTCGGCAGCCTCACGTTGTTGTTGATCGTGTATGTGTTGTTCACGAACAACTACCGTTTTTTGCAGGACAGCGACACCGGTTGGCACATACGCACGGGCGACTGGATTCGCCAAACGACCAGCGTACCGCGCACTGATATTTTTTCGTTCACCGTCGCCAACCAACCGTGGTTTGCATGGGAATGGCTGAGCGACGTGGCGATGTCGGCCATGCACAGTCGTTTCGGTTTGGCGGGCGTAGTTTGTGCGACTTGGTTGGTTTTACTCGCGGCTTATGCGTTGCTTTATCGCACGATGCAACGGCGCAATGCCGATCCGATCATTGCTTGTGCGTTGAATGTGTTCGCCGCTGTAGCGTCAATCGTTCACTGGCTCGCGCGTCCGCACGTCGTCTCGATTTTGTTATTAGTCGTATGGCTCGCGCTCGTTGAAAACCATCGCCGCTATCGTTCGCGTCTCATTTATCTCGCGCCGCTGTTGATTGCGCTGTGGGCGAATTTGCATGGCGCATTCGTTATCACTTTTGCGTTGCTGGCGATTTATGCCGTCGGCGAATGGCTTGAACTCGCTGTCGCAGGTCGTGGGCGCGAATGGCGCGTGATGGTTCCTTACGTCATCACGGCTGCATTGTCTGCGGTTGCGGCGCTATTCACGCCGTATGGCTTCGCGCTTTACACGCACCTGATTCGCTATCTGGGCGACCGGCAATTGCTCGCGCTGATAGACGAATTCAAATCGCCGGACTTTCATTCGGTAGACGGCAAGCTCATTGAAATTTTGCTATTGCTCGGCGTGCTTGCTGCGGTACGTGCTGCGCGCCAACGTCGCTTTATTGAAGTCGGCCTCGTGGCCTTGTGGTCGCACATGACTTTGCAATCCGAGCGGCACGTCACGCTCGCAGTAATCGTGCTCACCCCCATCATCGCGGAGCAGGGAACTGAGTGGTTCGGTTCTCTCATCGCGCGTTGGAATAAGCTCGACGCGCTGCGGCGCTGGTACGGCGGCATTACGCGAATGGATCGGCAGTTGAATGGCGCATTCGTAGCGTTGCTGGTCGTTGCCGCATTGGCGGGCTTGCTCACCCAACCGGCAGCGGCGAAGGTTTACGGCAATGCGTTCAGCGCGAAACGCTTTCCGGTCGAAGCCGCCGCCTTCATTGAAACGCAACTG
>JABFSD010000479.1 GCA_013140935.1 Acidobacteriota bacterium | reverse complement strand
CAACGGCTGATTACCTCACATTGCACCTGCCCGAAAACGACGAGACGCGCGGGATGTTGGGCGCGAACGAATTCGCGTTGATGAAACCTTCGGCCTTTTTTCTCAACACTGCGCGCGGCGGCATTGTCGAAGAATCCGCTTTGCTTAAGACATTGCAAGAGCAGCGGCTCGCAGGTGCGGCGCTCGAAGTCCGCCAAACCGAACCACCTGCGCCCAGCGCGTTTGACGAACTCGACAACGTCATTCAACTACCGCACATCGGCGCGCAAACCCGCGAAGCGCAACACCGCGTCGTTACCGCGATCTGTCGCGACGTAGCCAGCGTGCTGCGCGGTGGTGAAGCAAAATTTTTTGCGAATTTTTCTAAACCTATAAAATGAATACAAGAGTCAGGAGACAGGAGACAGAATCGCAGTGCGAATTCTGGCTCCTGTCTCCTGACTCCTGCATTCCCAAGGAATCATTATGAAACTATTTCTCGACAGCGCCCACGTCTCTGAAGTCCGCGAGGCTTGGAGTTGGGGCATCATTGACGGCGTAACCACCAACCCTTCGCACGTGAGCAAGACCGGACGTAAAGCGCTCGACGTTTACGCCGAAATCCTGGACATCGTAGACGGTCCGGTTTCGCTTGAAACCATCGCGCTCACTGCGCCCGAAATCATTGACGAAGGACGCGCGTTGGCGAAGCTGCACAAAAACGTCGTCGTCAAAGTGCCGCTGCTTAAAGAAGGCTTGAAAGCCGTCAAGGTTCTCAGCGCCGAAGGCATCAAGACCAATGTCACAGTTACGTTCTCGCCGTTGCAGGCCTTGCTCGCGGCGAAATGCGGCGCGACTTATATCAGCCCTTTCGTCGGACGCCTCGACGCCGTCGGCCACACCGGCATGGATCTGGTCGAACAGATTCGCGCGATCTATGACAACTACGGTTTTCAGACCGAGATCATCGCGGCGGCGTTGCGACACCCTACGCATGTGTTGGACTGTGCGCTCGCCGGAGCCGACATCAGCACGATGGCTTTCGATATTCTCGATCAGCTTTATAACCATCCGCTGACCGACATTGTGTTGAATCAGTTTTTGACGGATTGGGCGAAGGTGCCGAAGTGAGATGGTAAATGTCGAGGCCGTCCTACCACTCGTTTCCTGTTGCTTGGAAAATGCGGCAATGCGATTCCCACGCGAAACGTAACCACTCGCGCTCTTCTTCGGTTGGGCCATCGGCATAAGCCTCATCCAGCCGTTGGGCATCACGCCGATTCTGGCGACGTTGTAGAAAGTCTTCGATGGCCTGCGCGATCAGCCGACTGGGCGAGATGCGTTCTTCCCGCGCAGCTTCGGCAATTTGGTTGAATACGGATTGGCGTAAAGAAATGGTTTGTCGCATAGCTTGATTCGGTTAGTGGTTAAATGTTGAACCGGGCTGAATTTTAGGCGGAGGGCGCGCGCGAGCGCAACGCTAGAATGCCAAGCACGCAAGCAACAGCAATCGTTAAAATTGCGTCTGAGGCGCACTTCCCTTATGGTTTCTGCCGCAACTCCCCGATAAAAACCTGATAGATCAAACGAGGTGTTTATGTTGCGTATGAATTTTGCCCTTCGCGTTATCTTGCTCAGTCTGGCGTTGCTCGTTCCCGGTGCATCGCAATCGCCCAAACCCAAGTCTTCAAGCCAAGGCGGCAACCAATGGGCCTTGCTCATCGGCATCAACGATTACCCCGGAGAAATTCAGGACTTGCGCTTCGCCCGCGATGACGCACGCGCGCTCAAAGACGTGTTGATAAGTTCCGCCGGATTTCAGGAAGACCACATCCGCCTGTTGACCGATGACGGCGTGGGCAATGCGAAGGCGACGAAACAAAACATCTTGAATTCGATTGAGCAGTCGCTGGCGACGCAGGTACAAACCAACGATCAAGTCATCGTCTTTCTCGCCGGACACGGCATCGTGCGCGGCGTTGGCCCTGAAGCCAAAAGCTATTTCCTGCCCGTAGACATCACGCCGCAAACGCCCGAGTCGCTCGAACGCAGCGCGATTGATCTCGAAGAACTCGGACGCAAACTTTCCGCGCTCAAAGCTTCGCAATTCACCGTTTTCGTAGACGCTTGCCGCGAAGACCCTTTCCCCGGACGCGGCCTCAAATGCAATCAACTCACCGATGTGATGACGCGCGGCCTGCGCATTCGCCGTCTGACCGCAGCCCAAGTCAACCAAACCGTCGTACCCGAAGCACCGACGAGCGTGATCTTTTACGCCTGCCGCGTAGGCGAACGCGCTTATGAAAACCTGCAACTCGGTCACGGCGTATTCACTCATTTCATCATGCGCGGTTTGCGCGAACTCGCTGCGCGCCCCGATGGCCGCGTCGAAGCGGGTTTGCTCGCGGGTTACTTGCGCGACAACGTAAAAAAGTGGCGCGAAGAAGCCGCCAAGACGAATGCCATCTTCGGCGAGCAAACGCCGACGATGATTGCGACCGAAGTGCGCGGGCCGGTCGTGGTCGCTTACGTCACGCCGATGGCGGGCGCGGCTACGAA
>JABFSD010000281.1 GCA_013140935.1 Acidobacteriota bacterium | reverse complement strand
GCAGTAACCCTGGCGCTCAACCCAATGCGCTCGCCCTCGATCCGAATAATGCCAATGTTGTTTACGGCGGTACTGCTCTAGGCGTGTATAAGTCCTTGGATGGCGGCACGACGTGGAATGCGATGAACAACGGGTTAAATGCTCTCAACGTTCGCGCGCTGGCGCTCGCGCCCAGCCAGCCCGCGACGCTTTATGTGGGATCGGTCAACCTCAGCGATGGCTTTGTCACCAAGTTAAGCGCAACCGGCAATGCGTTGGCGTATTCGACTTATCTGGGCGGCATAAATCAGGATTACCCTACCGGTATTGCAGTGGATGCCGCAGGCAATGCCTATATCGGAGGCGGCACGTTATCTGTCAACTTTCCGGGGTTGAACGGATTTCAAACCACCTTGAAGGGCGAGTCGGACGCCTTCTTAGCGAAGCTCAATCCGAGCGGAACGGCCTTCGTGTGGGCGAGTTATCTAGGCGGAGACGGCAGCGAATCGGCAAACGATCTGGCGGTCAACGCGGCAGGGAATGTGTTTGTCGCGGGCATTACCACCTCGACCAATCTGCCCATCAGCAAGGCCCTGCAACCGGTCAATCGCTCCATGTCGCCTAATCCAACCGAAGGCTTCGTCACGCGCTTTAGCACGGACGGGAAAACGCTGGATTATTCGACCTATTTGGGCGGAGTGGAATCCGACCATGCCAATGCGATAGCGGTGGATGGCGCGGGCAACACTTATGTCACAGGCGTCACGGCTTCGCGTGACTTTCCTCTAGCCAACGCCGTGCAAACCTTGCTCGGCAATAAGGAACAATTTCTTTCGCTAGACGCCTTCGTGACGAAACTCAGCGCCGACGGAACGAGCCTGCTTTATTCAACCTTCTTCGGCGGCAGCGGCTCTGACCAAGCCTTTGATCTTGCCGTAGATAGCGCGGGCAATGCTTATGTGACGGGCTTGACCAATTCGCAAGATTTTCCCGCGACGCCGAATGCTTTGCGCAACAACAACGCCGTGGGACTAGATGGCTTCATCGCCAAGTTCACCCTGAATACTGATTTGGCGCTCACCCTGACTGACGCGCCTGATCCGGTGATGGTGGGCAATCTGCTGATCGTGACGCTGACCGTTACGAACAACGGCCCTGATGTGGCGGCAGGCGTGATGCTCGCGGTGACGTTGCCGGTTGGCGTAACGTTCAACGCGGCGACGAGTTCGCAAGGCGCTTGCACGAATGCCGCGCCGCTTTCTTGTTCACTGGGCGCGTTGGCTCCACGTGCAACGGCGACGGCGACGTTGACCGTAACGCCGACAGCCACCGGTACGATCACGACGCGCGCGACAGTCACAAGCGCGTCGCCTGATTTGACCACGGCGAATAACAGCGCAACGCAGGAAACGCGCGTCGTCAATGCGCCTTCGATTTATGGTCGCGTGACGGCAGGCGGCGCGGGCTTGAATGCCGTGAGTGTAACTTTAACCGGCGCGCAACGTCCGGCAGCGCCAACCAACCCCCATGGCGATTATCAGTTTGCCGAATTGGCGAGCGGCGCGAGTTACACGGTAACGCCGCAACGCGCAGGGTATGTGTTCAATCCGCCGGCGCGCAGCGTCGCCAATCTGACGCGCGATCAACGCGCTGATTTTGCCGCTGTCGCCTGCACTTTCACGCTTGCCGCGCGCACGCAATCATTCCCCGCGACGGGCGGCACCGGCAGCGTCAATGTGACGGCGACCGATGCGCAATGCCCATGGACAGCACGCAGCACCGTGCCCTGGATCACCTTGCAATCGGCGGCGAGCGGTAACGGTTCGACGATCTTGCGCTTTACGGTTGCGGCGACGGTCAGTGCGCAACAAGGCAGCGTTATCATTGGCGGACAATGGTTCACGGTCTTTCAAGAATTCAATGCTTGCACGACTTTGAGACTGGGCTCGTCGTTAGCGACGTTGACCTTGCCATCAGGTAATTATGACGCGCGGCTTTGGCTCTTGCGTGATTTCAACAAAGATGGGCGCGTGGACATGGCCGCCGTAACCAGCACCGGTCGTTATTCGGTGGAAGTGTTTGTGGGGTTGACCGAAGGCGGTTTCAAAGCGCCGGTGACACCGCTCGCCTTGACTGCCAACGGCGCAGCAATCACCGGTCTGGCGGCAGCGGATTTCAATCAGGACGGCAATCTCGATCTGGTTGCCATGGGAGGCGATGCGCCGGGCAGCGGACGTATATGGACAATGATCGGCAATGGCACCGGCGATTTCGCCGTGCCACAACCACAAACGCTCGCTGAGGCTTTTTACCCCACCAGTTTAGCGACAGGCGATTTCAACGGCGACAATCGTCCTGATCTGGCTTTCGGTACGGGTGCGGCTCCGTGGGGAGCGACCGTCATCAACAATGGCAGCGGCGGGTTCGGCACGCCGCGCGGTTTGCCGGAAGGCGGTAATTTTTTTTCCAGCAGCATTGAAGTGAGTGATTTGAATGGTGACGGCAATCTGGACGTAGTTCGTGGCAATGGGCCGGGATTCAATTTTTACCAAGGCGATGGA
>JABFSD010000612.1 GCA_013140935.1 Acidobacteriota bacterium | reverse complement strand
GGCAACGGCGTCGTGATGTTGAGCACGGGAGAAATCAAGAATCGCATAGTGGGCAATACCATCTTCGCCAACGGATTGCTGGGCATAGACCTCTCGACCGGCTTTCCGTTCGACGGCGTAACCGCCAATGACGCGGGAGATGCGGATACGGGGCGGCCCAACAATCTGCAAAACTTTCCCGTACTCAGTTCGATTTCAGCGGGCGGCGTCATCAGCGGCACGCTCGATAGCCTGCCCGCGAACACGGCCTATCCGGTGCGCATTGAGTTTTTCGCCAACACGGCCTGCGATGCGTCCACTTACGGCGAAGGCCAGAGCTATCTCGGCTTCCTCGCGCTGACCACGCCGGGCAACTTCACGTCTCAGGCGTTCACGATTCCGGCGAATATGCCTTTCCTCACCGCGACAGCGACGGACGCCAACGGCAACACGTCGGAGTTCTCGCGCTGTCGGGCGCGCCTCATCGTCAATCCGCCCAGCGTCGTAGCAGGCACCGCGGGGCAGGCTTATCCGGCGGTCACGTTCACGGCCACCAACGCCATCGGCAACGTAGCGTTCACGCTGACGGGCGCATTGCCCAATGGCTTGAATTTGGTGGGCGCGACGCTCAGCGGTACGCCTACGCAAAGCGGTACGTTCGCTTTCACCGTCACGGCGACCGATGACGTAGGCTCGACCGGCAGCCAAGCCTATAGCGTGACGATTACCGCCTGCCCTTCGTTGACTTTCGGCGCGTTGTCGAATGGCACCGTGGCAGCGGCTTACAGCCAGAACACCGGCCCGACGACGGGCTATAGCTACACCAGGAGCTTTGGCACTTTGCCGCCGGGGTTGAATTTGCATGCAGCCACGGGCGTCATCAGCGGTACGCCGACGACGACGGGCATTTACAATTTCAAGATCAGCGCAACCGGTTGCAGCACCACCAGTGAACAAGCCTATACGGTACAAATCACCTGCCCGACGATTACGCTTTCGCCGAACGGCGCGAATCCGACGACGCTTATGCCGGACGGACAAGCCGGGGTGAATTACAGCACGGCGCTTACCGCAGCGGCTTCGCCCACGGGAATGAGTCCGTTCACTTTCAGTGTCGTGAGCGGCGCGTTGCCTTCGGGTTTGTCGCTCAACAGCGGCACGGGTGTGATCAGCGGCAAGACGAATTTCGTCGGCACGTCGAATTTCACCGTGCGCGCAACCGGCAGCAGCGGCTGTTTCGGACAACAGGCTTATCGGTTGGTCACGAGTTGCCCGGTAATTGCGTTGGGTTTCGCGGCGCTGCCGGTCACACCGATGGTGCCGGTGGTGTTAGCGGGCGGCACGACGGGCACGGCCTATAACAAAGCTCTGGCGGCCAGCCCCACAGGCACGACGTATTTATATTCACGTATCACTACGTCAGGGGCTTTGCCGCCGGGGATTTCCCTCAATGCGATGACGGGCGCATTGACGGGGACTCCCACCGCAGCAGGCACGTATGCTTTTGAGATTCGCGCGCAGGGCTTCGGCACGTGCGCGGGAACACAAAAATATACGCTGACGATTCCGTAGCCTTTCATCAGCCCTTCATCAGAATGACAACGCGAGAGGTAGGGCAGGATGGTATCCTGCCCTACCTCTCGCGCGTGTCGTTTGCCTCCATAAAAAAACCAAAAATTAGCGCATGCGATTGACGGGTTCATTAGCGGCGCGTATCCTCTCGCTCGCGTTTGGGTTTTTCTCACGACCTCCGAACTCACTGGCATCACGAAAACTCGGCGCACATTCACTGCACAACCAAATCAGTTTTCTTTTAGCCGTAGACGTATCACAGGCTTTCTTGATCTGCTTTGCGAAGAACAGGCCGCCCTTCCCTGTTTTTGACCATGAGCCGGATTGGATTGCGCCTGATCGCTACGCCATCCCTAACGGTTGTTCGTTGCCTGAGAACGAACACGTTATTTGGAGCCATTGTTTATGAACACCACCCTTCGTAACGCCAAAGCCGCGATCTGCCTTGGCCTGTTGAGTTTCACTCTGTTAATTACCTGTTTCGGTTGGCAATTCAGCCGGGTTCAAGCCAGCGAAAGCGCCCTGCAACCCAATACTTGGTTGAACCGGTTGAGCCATTGGATCAAGCCTGCATCTATGCCGACGAAAGCGGCGACGGCTCCGGTGGCCGCATCTGCGATGTTCGCCAGCATTACGGTCAACGACAACGGAACGGCGGTCGCCAACGACGGCAAATGCACGCTGATCGAAGCGATTATCGCGGCCAATACCGACACGGCTTCGGGAGGCATGTCAGGTGAGTGTAGCGCGGGTGGCGGGGCGGACACGATTGATCTGCCTGCCAATGCGACGATTTCACTGACAGCCGCCCACAACAATTTTTACGGGCCGAACGGACTGCCAGCGATTACGAGTGTGATTACGATCAATGGCAATGGGACGACCATCGAACGCGGAACCGGAGCCCCGAACTTCCGCCTCTTTTATGTATCGGGCGGTTCGCCGGATGTTTTCAACACAGCGGGTAATCTGACGCTCAGGAATGTCAC
>JABFSD010000936.1 GCA_013140935.1 Acidobacteriota bacterium | reverse complement strand
CGGCAGGTTTTCATTCTCGCTGCCCAAGCCATACGTCACCCACGAACCTACACTTGGATGTCCCGCGAGAATGCTGCCCGTATTCATCTGAAACAACGCCGGCCCGTGCGCGGGACTAAGCGCGGTCATCGAACGAATCAGCGCCAGATCATCGGCGTGCTGCGCGACGTGCGGGAACAGTTCTGAAATCTCCATCCCGCATTGCCCATGCTTTTTGAATTGCCACGGCGAAGGCATCAAGCCGCCCGGCGTCCCCATCGTCGCGCGCACTTCGCCTACGCCGGTCATCGTCTCGCCCTGATATTTCAGCAGCGCAGGCTTTGGGTCGAAGGTGTCTACTTGACTGACGCCGCCGTAACAGAAAATCGAAATGACGGCTTTGACTTTGGTGGGAAAGTGCGGGGCTTTGGGTGCGAGCGGCGATTTCGATTGGGCGAGAACGCCGTTGCGATTGAGCAAATCGGCGAAGGCTACGCCCGCGATGCCGCCGCCAAGTTGGGATAGAAGCTCTCTGCGTGAATAAAACAGTTGTTTCATAATTTGATCTCAACCGGGCGTATTTCACGAATGGTTAATAAAATCAGGATGAAAGCGAGTACGTGAAACATTCCGACAATCGCAAACACTTTGCCGTAACCAAGGCCGCTGTCGAGCATGCGTCCGGCCACCAGGCTGAAGACGACGCCTCCCATCGCTCCGCCAAAACCAATCAAACCGGCGACCGAACCGACCACCCGATGCGGAAACAAATCAGTCGGCAGAATCATCACAATCGTGGACCAGGATTGTTGGCCGGCAAACGCAATGCTGAAAAGCACGACGGTTAATTCCACCGGAACCTGCGTCACGAAAACAATCACAGGCATCACGCTGGCACTCGCGCCCAGCACCAGCTTGCGCGAGAAATTCAGACTGTTGCCGCGTTGCAATAAATGGCTTGAATACCATCCGCCCAACAAGCTGCCCAAGCCTGCCGCCGCATAAGGAATCCACGCGAAGTAGCCCACCTGTTTCGTATCAAATCCGCGCGCGTCATAGAGATATTTGGGCAACCAGAAAAGATAAAAATACCACGCCGCATCACTCAGAAATTTGGCGCAGACCAATCCCAAAACTTGCTGATAGGAAAACAACTTGAACCACGGCAAATCATTTTCGTGCATTAGCTCAGGGGACGCGCTCGCTTGTGCTGGTGCGTTTTGTTCAGCGGGCGCGAAATATGCGCGGTGCCACCAGACAGCCCACAGCAATCCGACTGCGCCGCTCAGAAAGAAAACCCAACGCCAGTTCAGATTGGCGATAATCGCGTAAATGGCTGGCGGAGCAATCACCGACCCAACCGCCGAGCCTGCGTTGATCATGCCCATGGCTGTTGCGCGTTCGCGCACGGGAAACCATTCAAAGACGGCTTTGGTGGCGGCAGGGAAGCCGCCGCCTTCGCCCATGCCCAGCAGGAAGCGGCTGATCATCAGCATCCAAAATCCGGTGGCGAGTCCGTGACTGGCACAGGCCAGCGACCAGAAAATCATGACAACCAAAAAACCGCGCCGCGTGCCCAGCCAGTCAATCAGTTTACCGCCGCCCGCATACATCAAGGCATAAGCAAAAAGGAACGCGGCCTGCAATTGCGAAAATTGCGTGTTGGTAATCGTGATGTCGCGCTGTATCGCGGCAATAGCAACAGGCAACGTTTGTCGGTCAAGGTAACTGATGGCAATGGCCGCCGTAACCAACAAGGCGATTTGCCAACGCTGTGGCAATTGAAATGTCTTGATAACGACCCTCCTTACCAACTCACTTGCACCAACGACACAGCGAGACGCGGCAAGGCGAATTTCAATTCCACCTGACCATTTTTCGCGTTTACATATTCCGGTGAATTCAACAATTGCAGTTGTCCGGCGGCTTCGAGTTCGGCGTATTGCTCAGGCGTCGGCTGTTGCGGCGAACCCATTTTTTGCCAGAGTGTGTATGCGTTGCTGTGTTGTTGGTCTATGCGGTAATGGCGCACCAACACACGTCCGTGTGGTACGCCGCTCACTGTCAGGCGCACCGGCGCATCCGGCGCAGCGATGATGTCGTCGTGATAATTCCAAACCAACGCGGCAATTTCGTGGTTGCCGCGCGAGGCCAGCGCATCCACACTCGGTTGATTGCGCACGCCGTCTTTCAACATCGCATCCAAATCAATCGCGCCGTTGCTCTCGACCTTAACGCGGTCCCCACTCATTTGACCTGCCATGCGAAAAAGGTTGAGCACCGGCTTGGCGACACCATTGGTTGCCAGCGAACGAAAACCGTCAAACCACGGTTGATCTTCAAACTCGAATGACCAGCTTTGCATGCCTTCAATGTTGGCTCCGTGTTTGTCGGCCAGCTTGAAAATCGTAGCCAACGCCAGCGCCGTATAGGTCGGATACATCGTGCCGTTGCGATAGGCGAGCTGCGGCCCCTGACACGCGGCGCAGCCTTCGGGATCGGATTCGCCGATGACGATGGGCGTGTTCTTCAATTCGGGATACGACGCGACGAGCGCAAACCC
>JABFSD010000899.1 GCA_013140935.1 Acidobacteriota bacterium | reverse complement strand
TGCTGGTTTCGATGTGTACGCGCGTGCGCGCGGCAGTGGCGTGTTCGCCGTCGAGGATGCGCACTTTGTAATCAATCAGGTGAAACGATTCGATGGCCGGGTAATGCGGTTGCAGGGCTTTGCGCAGCGCGAGGTCGAGCGCGTTGACCGGGCCGTCGCCGAGGCTGGCGGAATGTTCGACGTTGTCGCCGATTTGCATGCGTACGACGGCTTCGGGCTGGCCGACGGAACTGACCCAGATGCGGTATTCGATGGGTTCAAAAAAACGTTGGCGTTTGCCGAGCGCAGACAGCGCGCGCAAGTGAAATGAAGCGTCGGCTTCTTCAAACGAATAGCCTTCGTGCTCGAGCTTTTTGAGTTCGGTGAGCAAACGACGTGCGGCTTCAGGGTTCTTGTCGAATTCGTCGTTGAGACTGTCGGCTTTGACGCGGATGTTGCTGATGCCCGATTGATCGCTGACCAGAAAGCGCGTCTCGTTGCCTACGTCTTCGGGGTTGATGTGTTCGTAAGTGGCTTTGGCTTTCATCACCGCCGAAACGTGTATGCCGCCTTTGTGCGCGAAGGCCGAACGTCCGACAAAGGCGGCACGTTCGTTGGGTACGAGATTGGCGACTTCGTTGATGTAACGGCTCGTATGCGTCAGCAGCTTGAGCTTGCCGTCGGGCAGGCAGCGGCGATTCATTTTGAGTTCGAGATTCGGAATCACCGAACAGAGATTGGCGTTGCCGCAACGTTCGCCGTAACCGTTCATCACGCCTTGCACATGCGTGGCACCGGCTTCGACGGCGGCAAGCGAATTCGCTACGGCGAGTTCGCTGTCGTTGTGGCAGTGGATGCCGATGCGTACTTGTGGCAAGCGCGCTTTGACGAGCGTGACGACTTCGGCAATGCGTTCGGGCAGCGCGCCGCCGTTGGTGTCGCACAGGATGATTGTTTCGGCTCCGGCTTTGGCGGCGCTCGCCAACGTATCGAGCGCGTATTCGGCATTCGCGCGAAAGCCGTCGAAGAAATGTTCGGCGTCATAAAACACACGGCGTCCGCAGCTTTTCAGATGGCTCACGGTGTCGGCAATCATCCGCAGGTTTTCTTCGAGTGTAGTTTTCAAAGCCACGTCAACGTGAAAGTCCCACGACTTGCCGAAGATGGTGACGATGGGTGTTTGCGCGGCGAGCAAGCCTTGCACAATGGTGTCATCGGCGGCGTGGCCGTTCGCGCGGCGCGTGCTGCCGAACGCGGCAAAACTCGCTTGATTGAGTTGCAATGACTTGGCGCGCTCAAAAAACTCTACGTCTTTGGGGTTCGCGCCGGGCCAGCCGCCTTCGATGTAAGTCACGCCGAGCGCATCAAGCGCGCGCGCGATTTTGACTTTGTCTTCAACGGAATAAGCCAAGCCTTCGCCTTGCGCGCCGTCGCGTAAGGTCGTGTCGTAAATTTCTACCCAGTTATCTTTCATCTTCACCACCTCACTGGTCTTTCAATGCTTTCGCACCTTCGCCTGATTCAGGCTCGAAAATAAGTTTGTTCATTGTCATCTGGCAGCACACTCAAGTGACGGGTTTGCCAGTCAACTTCAATGCCGAGGTCTTGCAGCGGAATCCGCCCCAACAAAGGTGGCTCACCGACTGGTAGCTCAAGGCATTGGAATACACCTTCACGTCCGCACAGCGAAATCTTGGCGTCCTGAAATACGCGCACTTGTTGATAGCCAGAAGTTGTGAGCGCCGTGATCTCTTTGAGCGGAGCCAAGCCCAATTGCTGAATCAAATTTGCGGGCAAGCAAAGCGAAGCGGCATTGGCGCTGATTCTCATGTCATCAAGCTCTAGGCAGCGCACTTGCTTGGGGTGCAAGCGTCCGTATGTCACGAGCGCCTGATCTGCTCGATTGATGATGGTGAGTTGTATGTGAATCGCTTCCATGCTCGGCAATCGCTTTTGGAAGCTATTGGAAAAGTTTGCGAACGCTTTAGCTCCGTAGGAGCGGCATGTTTATAGCAATGGCGCAGGAAAAATCCTCAAGCTCCGTAGGAGCGGCATGTGGCACATGTCGCTCCTACGGAGCTTGGGGAACTGTCGCGTCTCATTCTATAAACAGGTCGCTCCTACGGAGCTAAAGAGCCAACGACTTTCCAAATAGTTTCTTACCAAACAGCTTCTTACTTGATAGGAAACACTGAATGTTTCAACTCAGTTTTTCGCTTTGTCCACAATCTTGTTCGACGCGAGCCACGGCATCAGGCCGCGCAATTGCAGACCGACTTCTTCGATTTGATGTTTCTTTTCGGTTTCGATCATGCGGTTGAAATTGACCTTGCCTGATTCGGCTTCGGCGAGCCATTCGTCGGCGAATTGGCCTGATTGAATTTCGGCGAGGACTTCTTTCATGCGGGCTTTGACTTCGGGGCCGATGATGCGCTTACCGCGCGTCAGGTCGCCATACTCAGCCGTATTCGAGATCGAATAGCGCATCGTCGAAATGCCGCCTTCATACATCAGGTCTACGATCAATTTGATTTCGTGCAGGCATTCGAAATAGGCCATTTCAGGCG
>JABFSD010000216.1 GCA_013140935.1 Acidobacteriota bacterium | reverse complement strand
GAAGAAGTGGTTGGCTATTACACGACCGGTGACCGCATGAAAGCCTGGGGCAAGTCGGGCGCGTTCTGGGGCGGCGTTTGGGGGCTGTTGTTCGGGTCGGCCTTTTTCGTGATCACCGGCATCGGGCCGCTGCTGGCCGCCGGGCCGGTAGTTGGTTGGATCGTCGGCGCGTTGGAAGGCGCAGCGGTCGTAGGTGGCTTTAGCGCACTCGGCGCAGGGATGTTCAGCCTCGGCATTCCTGAAAACAGCATCATCGAATATGAGACGCAGATCAAAGCGGGGAAATTCATGGTCATCGCGCACGGTTCGCCCGACGAAGTGAAAAAAACTGAAGCGGCGCTCGCAGCTACTAAACATCAGGGCGTGCAAGCACACGCCTGCGCCTAAAGAGGAGAAGGAATGCTTAGTGAAACAGATAGCGTGCTTTTAGATGAAGAGCGGCGGCGGGCATCGCATCAGGCAATCAGGGCTTCGGTGGAGGCGGACGTGAATGCCCGCCTCCAATCTGAGTCGGCGCAGCTTGAGCCAGCCGAGTCATCTGAGTTGGTCAAGGTGGCGCACGAGTTAAAACATCAAGCCGTGCAGGAAGCGGTTGAGACCGAACGCGAACTGCGACAAGGCCGCACGATGGCGCGCATTTCACAAGTCCTGACGTATGTCTTTTACCTGATTTACGGCGTGATCGGCTTGCAGTTTTATCTCAGGTTGGTGGGCGCGCGCGCCAGCAATGGCTTCGCGCAATTCATCGCCAATCTATCGTGGCCGCTGCTGGCTCCGTTTGAGCGCATTGTGGAAACACCGTCGTATGGGAAGTCGCAATTACAGTTGTCCTATTTGTTTGCGCTGTTTGTTTACCTGCTGCTGCATTACGCGATCAATGGTGCCTTCCGCTTAGTCGCGCACCGCAGAGTGACGGTTTAAGGCCGATAAAGTCGTACCGTGCCATTGCCTGAATAGCTCACACTTTCAAACGCGGGCATTCACGAGTTCGCTAACAAAAAGCTGGTGCGCGTGGCTTCGGTTGAGGCCGCGCCTTAATCCGCGCGAGGAGGAGCAGTACGTGAAGGAAACGTTTCGCCAGTTCGCTGCTTACATGTCCAAAGTGGCTGCTTCACCACGAGTGTTATTGGTTGTGGTGGCCATGCTTGGGCTGAGCGGCTGGTATTACAACTTCTCGGAAAAGTGGGAACACACGACCACTTTCATTCTTGCGATTGCGACGTTCCTGATGATCTTTTTTCTGCAAAATTCGCAGAACTTCGCCGAGAAAGTGACGCACCTCAAGTTAGACGAGTTGATTCGCGCCATCGAAGGCGCGCGCAACGAAGTCGTCTCCGCTGAGAAAAAACAGGAACACGAAATAGACGCCTTGGGAGAGATCACGATTGAAGAACACAAAGACGCACAGCTTATTCAGCAGTGCGCTGCGGAGCGGGTTTAACGCGGGGTGTAGCGCGGATTAGTAATCCGCGCTACACCCCGCGTTAAACCGTCGCAAACGGACAAGTTATTTTTGGACAAATCCTTAATCACCTCACCAAGTATGCGACAGACTTTTGTCTGTTCATAAAACCACTTCTTCGCAAAGCCTTCGCTGGTTTTGCAGAGAAAACGCAAAGGAGAATCATGGGAAATGTAATCGGTCAGATCATCTTTGGCTTAGTCATCGGGATCATCGCCAAGTTTTTGATGCCGGGCCGAGACCCCGGCGGTTTCATCATCACTGCGCTCATCGGTATGGCTGGCGCGTTGATCGGCACTTTCGTTGGGCGTGCAGTTTGGGGCGGAGCGGGTTACGAGGCCGGATGGATCGCCGCTATTTTCGGCGCAATCATTTTGCTTGCAGGCTATCGGCTCGTCACAAACCGTGGAGGCGCCACCTCGACCTGAGAGAGTAGCAATCCACCTAAGTCGCGCACCGCAAGGTAACAATGTAAGGCCGCTGGTAACGAGCCGTCCGATTAGCTCAATGGCTCACCTCGCAGGCAAAGAAACTTATGAACAAAGAGAAGCTGATGAAAACGACAGTGGGTTTGTGGATAGACCATAAGCAAGCGGTCATCGTGTTAGTGACGGGCGAGACCGAAGAAATCAAGGTGATCCATTCTGAGATTGAAAAACCGCAACAGGCTCCGGCTGACGACAAACAGCAGCGAGTGTGGACTGAACATCTGAATAAGTACTACGACGAAGTGATTGCTTTGGTGCGCAACGTCAAAGAGCTTTTGCTGATGGGGCCGGGCGAGGCCAAAGGCGAACTGAAAAGACGCCTGGAAAGAACCTTGCTTGCTGGACGCAAGATTGAAATCGAAACCGTTGACAAGCTGACCGAGCCGCAGATCGTGGCGAAGGTTCGAGAACACTTTACCCGCACAAGCTAACGCTGACCGCCGCCGCCAGTTGGGAAGAAAATCTATGGAAGCACAAATCAAAGTCGGACGAATCTTCGGCATTCAAATCGAAGTGCATTACAGTTGGTTGTTCATCGCGGCGCTGATTTCGTTCTCGCTCGCAGGGCATTTCGGCACGGCGCATCCGGCCTGGGGG
>JABFSD010000756.1 GCA_013140935.1 Acidobacteriota bacterium | reverse complement strand
GTCCCCAATGCTCCGCACGAAACGCTGCTTGTCGTTGACGCGGTGACCGGCCAAAACGGCTTGAGCCAGGCGCGCGAATTCCTGAAAACCGCCGATGTGACCGGCCTCGTCTTGACCAAGCTCGATGGCACGGCTAAAGGCGGCATCGCCGTCGCTATCGCCAAAGAACTCAACCTGCCCATTCGTTATTGCGGCATCGGCGAACAGGCCGACGACTTGGTGGTGTTCGACAAACAGGCTTATGTGGATGGGTTGTTCGAATAGCTGATGGACGACGCCGCTTACCTGCAACAAACGCTCGAACTCGCCGCGCAAGGCCGTGGCCTGGTCAGCCCCAATCCGTTGGTTGGTTCCGTCGTCGTCAAAAACGACGCCATCATCGGGCGCGGCTTTCATCGTTACGACGAACTCAAACATGCCGAAGCGTGGGCGCTCGAAGCAGCAGGCGCAGCAGCGCGCGGCGCGACGGTGTATGTGAACCTCGAACCTTGTTCACACAACGATGCAGGCAAGCGTACGTCGCCTTGCGTGCAAGCCTTGATTGACGCGGGCGTCAAGCGCGTCGTCGCCGCGATGGTGGATCCCAACCCGCGCGTCAACGGACGCGGCTTCGAGCAATTGCGCGACGCTGGCATCGAAGTCGAAGTCGGCCAACTCAACGCCGAAGCCAAACGCCTCAACGAAGTCTTCATCAAACAAGTCACGACCGGTTTGCCTTTCGTGCATTGGAAGGCCGCGAGTTCGCTGGATGGCCGCATCGCTACGCGGACGGGTTCGAGCCAGTGGATTACGGGCGAAGCGGCGCGCGCGGCGGCGCAACAATTGCGACACGCTTATGACGCGATTTTGATTGGCAGCGGTACGGCGTTGACTGATAACCCTTTGCTGACGGATCGAACGGGCAAAGCGCGGCGGCGTAAGTTGGTGCGCGTCGTGTTGGACTCTTCGTTGCGTATTCCGCTGAGTTCGCGTCTCGTGCAATCGACGCGCGAATATCCGCTGCTGGTTTTTTCGCATCAAGCCGAATCTGCGAAACGCGATGCACTCATCGCGCGAGGCGCAGAAGTTATCGAGTGTCCGCGAGGCAATGCGCAACGCCTTGATCTCCAATTCATACTCGCGCAACTCGCGGCGCGCCAACTCACCAGCTTGTTGGTAGAAGGCGGTGCAGAAGTCGCGGCAAGTTTTGTTGCGCAAAAGCTGCTCGACAAGATCACGCTCTTCGTTGCGCCCAAACTGATCGGCGGACGCGACGCTTATCCGCTGCTCGGTGGCGAGGGCATTGCCGACATTGCCGATGCGTTGCGCTTGCGCGACTTGAGCATCACCCAGCACGGCGAAGATTTCGAAGTCGTGGGGTATCTAAAATGAAGAAACGATCTCAATCCGCGTTCGTAGTTCCGCCTTTAGGCGGGCGCGTCCTGTTAGCGAACGTCAACCGCCTAAAGGCGGAACTACGAACGCGACTACGAACGCGGATGACCGGAGGCGCGCGATGAAAGCTAAACGTCGCCTTGGACAAAACTTTCTCGTAGACAGTTCTTATCAAGAGCGCATCATTCGCGCCGTCAATCCGCGCGCTGATGAAACCATCATCGAAATCGGCCCTGGACACGGCGCGCTCACCGAGCATCTGGTTGACAGCGGCGCGCGCGTCATCGCCATCGAACTCGATCACGAACTGATTTTGCCTTTACGCGCAGCCTTTGCGACGCGCGACCATTTCAGCATCATCCAGGCCGATGCGCTGGAAGTGGATTTCGCCGCGTTGATCGAACCCGCCGCCACTGCGCGTGTCGTAGCCAATCTGCCTTATTACATTTCGACGCCGATCATGCAGCGTTTGATCGAAGCGCGCACCGCGATCACCGAAATGACCGTGATGCTGCAACGCGAAGTGGTCGAATGCATCACCGCTGCGCCGGGCGGGAAGGAATACGGTTTTATTTCGGTGCTGGTGCAATACGCTTGTGAGGCTGAGTCGTTGTTTGACGTACCGCCGGGAGCCTTTCGCCCTGCGCCCAAAGTCTGGTCGAGCGTGCTGCGGCTGACGCGACGCGCTGCGCCGGTGGCTGAAGTAAGAGACGAAACGATGTTGATCGAACTGGCAAAAGTATTGTTTTCGCAACGCCGCAAAACGATTTTCAATAACTTGCGGTCGGGGTATACGCGCTTGAATTTGCCCGACGTTGAAGCCATTCACGCCGCTTTGTCGCAAGCCGGATTGGATCCGCAACGCCGCGCCGAAACATTGACGCTCACCGAGATGGCGGCGCTGACGAATGCCTTGACTCAGTGAGGCGAAACTTCAGCCACGGTCACAGCCCACCAACTGCCCGTCGTGCGACCGAGCAGGGCTTGCCAATACCACGCGGATACATCCGACCAACTCTGCGCGCCGTGCGTTTCATAAATGCGTTCGCGGATGTGCAAGCGTTCGTCTTGTCGTTGCGCGGTGAAGCTCTGCCAACGATTGCCAGTGTTGTCGTTTTGCAACGGCAGCGGCGTGATGCGGTAACCCAATCCCTGAAAACAATCGGCGGCAGAA
>JABFSD010000237.1 GCA_013140935.1 Acidobacteriota bacterium | reverse complement strand
TCGCTTAGGATTTGTTCAAAAATAAGTTGTCCGTTTGATAAGCAGACGCGTCGTTTAGAGTACCGCCTTTAGGCGGAATCGGAGGCTTTAGCCGACTTACAAGTCGGCTAAAGCCTCCGATTCCGCCTAAAGGCGGTACTCTAAACGACGCGCCCAAACCATCAAGTTATTTTCAAACAAATTCTTAAATCGAAATGGACTGACGCCGCCAAGTATGCCGTTCCCTCTGAGCACTCAGAAATCGGCGGATCGGCGACTACGAGACGGCAGCGCCTCGGCGATGAAATGGCGCTTTTAATTTCGGCCCATTCCTTACCTAGTTGTATTTTTGCGGGTAGCCTCAGTAGTTTATGGATGATTCTTGAAATGCTGACAAACCGTATCAGCCATCCACTTTGCGCTGGTAAATTGTTTTTCCGAATCCCAAACATCCTCATCTCGACGATTGCTCAGTACCTTGAAGATTTGTTGTGAGGTGTAATAGTCACCATTCGCGTAAGCAAACCTTGCGACTTTGTTAGCCGTCGTATAACTCAAGCCATAGCGTTGTTCGAGTTCATAAAAACTCACCCTCAGTTGAGGCAAAAGTCGAGCAGCTTCTGAGTCTTGTTCGTATCTGTTGCCCGCGAGGCTGCGAACATAATAGCAAGTTGTTTCAATCAAGATGAGTGAATAGTCTTCAGCGTCACACAGTTGAGGTAAACGGTTTAAGAGTGAAGCTAATTTCTTTTTGTCCCCACCCCAGTTAGAGGTCAGATGTGGTAGGTAGTGAAAGTAGATCGGTGAGTAGTTTTTTTCGAGTTGGTGGCCCGCTTGAAAAAGTTTTTCTACTGTTTGGTCGTCCCAGTCAAGTCCCAAGCCAATAGCCAAAGCGGCGGCGTAATAATGGGGACAGGTTGGTGATTGTTTGGCAGCCTCATTTAGGTATGCATGGGCCTGATTCAAGCGGCTCTTAAAATGCTGCCCTCCCTCATCGCTGACAGTATGAGCAAAGCCCGTCCCGCGAGCCTGCCACGCCCAGTTCGTCCATGCTTCGGCACTGGCAATCCACGCAGTTTGGGAGCTGGGGTTGCTTTTTCGCCATGCGTTTAACTGACCGATTAGCTTGGAATAGGCTACGTTGGCTTCTCTTGAAATCGCAGGCTCCCACATAGGGTCGCTTAAACCGTCATAAATGGCGTGCAGCTTCCAGCGCCCTCCCGGCAAATGTTCTTTCGTCGAACGCGCTTGTTGGGCGTTTCGCTCCAACAAAGCAAAATCGCCGCGCAGTAAAAGTTCTCTGGTTTTAATGACTTCTTGGCCGAAAGCATATGTTGAATTTATGCCTAACGGCTTGTTTGGGTGTGCTTCTTTGCCAGGTTGACAACTCCCCATGATGGGGAAATCTCTGGGCTTGGTTCGTGCCTCCTGCGCAGTATTGGTTGGCGGTTCCTGCGCAGTGTTTGCGGCAGCGAAGCTATCAGCGTTCTGCCTCACAGAGGGAATCAGTCTTAACCCACCCGCAACCAGCAACGCAAAAATAAAAAATAAACCGACACTGAGTTTCATCACCTTCACCTCACCTATAGTCGCTGACGGTTTCGTCAGTTGTTTAGTATGTTTAAGGTAGCTGCGGCTGCGAATGCTAAACATTGCGACCAACTACCACTTGACTACTGAGCTACCATTTGTGAGTGAGCCATTGGTGATTTTCTTACGCGAACGTATTTAAAGAGCCATTCCGAGGGCCTCGACTTAAAAACGCGAACTGAAGCCGCTGTAAGCCTAACTACTTAACCCTCTCTTTTCGTGATCGAAATATGTCGAACAGCTTTCCGAGTAGATAGTACTGAATCAAACCTCCAAGAAACAGCAACCCATAAAATCTCCATTCATCCCAATGCTTCATTTCAGGGCTACGCGGAGCCAGATAGTCAGTTGGAAACAGCCTGTTATACAAGTCTCCCAACATTGATCCTCCAGGCATGCTAATAAATAGCGGAAAAATAAATCCTTCTCCGCGTGCGTCACTCAACAGACAAAGAGTGACCGCACCAGTCATTACAAAAGTGTAAATTACACAAAAGCGAGTTGCGTTGCTCAATAGCTCCTTTTTAGTATTGAATCATCGTCGAGTCAGGCAGCAGCACGTTGATCAAGCGGTTTTCGTTGTCGTAACTGTAAACATTCGTTCCCACCGCCGAAGTCTGCGTCTCACGATTGCCGTTCAGATCGTAAGTGAACGTCAGTCCGTTGTAACTCATCAGCCGATTGTTCGCGGCATAAGTCGGCGCGATGTTGTTGGGTGCATTGGTTCGATTGCCGACTTGATCGTAAGTGAACGATTGCGGCGACTGATTGGTATGCGCTTCGCTCGTCAGCCGTTGCAGGTTGTCGTAAGTAAAAGAATGAATCGCCCCCGGTTCTTCCGGGCCAGCCGGATGAATCATTTCTTCCATCTGGGTGATCTGGTCAACGGCGTTGTAAGTGTAACGATAATCGCCGCTCCAATTCGTGCTTTTGACGTGCGTGAGTTTCTTGACGCGGTCTAGCCGGTCGAGTTCGGCGGTCACTACTACGCGTTATTTCGGGTCGCGCCAATCATCCGGCATTTTATAAAGAGGTTCGTCTTTCGGTTTTAACTTAACGTAGAAATCAATCAACCTGCCGATAAGGTAATACTGAATAAATCCACCGATAAATAAAGCGCCTACCCCTAACCAACCCCAAGCAAACTCTAAATTGGGAGAGCGAGGTTCGCCAGGCTCTGTCCTAAAAAAGCTGGAAAACAAACCGTCACATAATGTTAGCAACATTAGTCCGCCCGGAAAACTGATAAGCAGCGGCAAAGAGAATCCTTCCCCCTTTCTGCTCGCATACATTAAGACCGGCATAATTACCGAGTAGATTATTGATAAAAGCCGCGCGTATTTCATAGCGACATCCTTCCCTTTTTAGCCCTAAGCTTACCGCCGCCCCCACAAACTACGGAGACGGCAACAAAACAAGTAAGCCGTCTAATCAACAACTTACTCAGAACGACATTGCTAAGTAGAGAGCACAAGTTCAACGCTCAATGCTTTCATTATCTCGGACGAATATCTAAAATTTCACGCTTGCGATAAAGATATGATGGATCTGTTTTGTAAAAACCATTCATAATGCCGTTCATCAGAGCATCTAATACTCCATTTACGCCCTTCGAATCTATCCCGCTTAGGGCATTTTCCTGCCAACCGTTGCCGCCCGGAATCTTTATGAATATCTTTATCCGCAACAACATATCCTGTGTCATATTTGCTCCGCAGAAACCTCTCTCTCTTGCAAATTTATTTAACGCGTCCCATACAGCGAACGCCGATTGCAGGGATTTTTCCGGGCGTGACGCAGACTTATCTGGTAAATGTCCAAGAAGCCCGTGTCCAACCCAGCTATTAACAAATCCAGAGTGATTGTATGTGTCTTGTAAATAATGTAGGTACACTCCAAACCTACTTAGGGCTATATCCCGCGACCCAGCTTGATTCATGTTACTCCAAAGGTCTTTCAAATATTTAGTGTGACTAAATGAGTGTAGCGCGTGATAATGTTCATTTGCGTAAGGGTTCTTAAAACCAGGCATGGTGGCAGGGTCTTCATCAACTCCCTGATCCGCATTGGCTATGGTTTTAGCGTCAACTTCACTAAAACAAGGGTGTTTTTTTACAAGGTAGTAGGTTAAATAATAGTGCGTATCTATTTCTCCTAACCCTGACGGATCTAAACTATTAAGGGGATCATTACTGACGTAAGAGTAAAAGTTAATCCCCCCAATTAACCCAACTGGGTCTTCACTCAAAAATCTGCCAATGACTGGATCATAGAAACGAGCGCGGTAATACATTAACCCGGTTTCTACGTCGCCTTCCCGCCCTGCATACCCAAATCGAATTGAAGAGTTCGCTACATCTTTTCCGAACCCTTCATATGACCAGCTATTAATGGTTGCGCCATTTTCATCGGTAAGCGCCCGCGTGCTACCCAAATGATCAACTGTAAAGAATTGTGCAGAGCTAGTGTTGGTCTTTTGCCAAAGTTTGTCATCCGCCCATAGCCCATTACCGTACTCAACAGTTACGCCATCGCTGCGAGTGTCTTTAATTACGTTGGCCCGGTCGTAGCTATACCGCTCCCACGACGCCCCGCCATTACGGCTGCGTTCGACCCGCCGTCCCAGCGCATCATATTTATACTGAATCATCGTCGAGTCAGGCAGCAGCACGTTGATCAATCGGTTTTCATTGTCGTAACTGTAAACATTCGTCCCCACCGCCGAAGTCTGCGACTCACGATTACCGTTCAGGTCATAAGTGAACGACATCCCGTTGTAACTCATCAGCCGATTGTTCGCCGTGTAACTTGGCGTGCTGCCATTCGGCGCATTGGTGCGGTTGCCGACTTGATCGTAAGTGAAAGATTGCGGCGGCTGATTGGTGTGGGCTTCGCTGGTCAATCGTTGCAGGTCGTCGTAACTAAAAGCGTGCGTCGCTCCGCCCAGGCCGGGATGGGCGATTTCGTTGAGCGAAGTGATCTGATCCATCGCGTTGTAGCCAAACATATGCGTCGCTGCGCCGTCGGTCATTTGCGCGATAGGATCGCGTTCGTTGTAGCTGTAACCAAGGCTTGTCGGCATAGGCGTGCCTTTACAGTAATCGCTTATCTGAGCTAACTTCCAATTCGGTTTTTATGACCAATGTGTGCCGCTGAAACGATTGGCGGCCTATCGCTCTTACCTTATAGATTACGCTGTCGGCATTTTTATAGAGCTGGGTTACATCTTCTGGGGTAAGAAAAAAGCCTTCTGGTTCGTCTTCCCCGGTTTCATTTGTAACACCGGAAATTATAAAATGGGCCCAATCCCTAGAGAAGATTTGAGCGGGGGGCGAGGAGGCGCATTTCTTCTTTAATACTACTAGCGTATAAGTTCGAAGACTTTCAACTTTAAGTATTTGATAGCGAATGTCGAAGTCCCTAAGCCATTCATCTCTTGGGAGTAGCGAGCCGATACGAACAGGATGCATTTCCTGAAAGCCTGCTATTTTAATAGACCTACTGTCCTCTACAAAATAACGTCTTACCTCATCATATGCTCTTGAAGATCTCCACCACTGTGTGACCCACAACATCACGCCTCCAAGTATGGCAGCTAGCAGGTAAGAAGATAAACGTAAAATAGTAGTCATTTTTACCTCGGCGACAACCCATGTAAATCGCAAAGTGCAAATTACATTGTAAGGTCAAATCAAATTTTGAAAAGCATCACTGGCCTACTTATCGAAACAGTTAAGTACTCAAGCAAATGTTTCTCAAAACAAAGAAATCGTACCCATAAATGTTATCAGGCACTTTCAAACTCAAACCCTCCAAATACATGCGCTTGGGTATTTAATTATTTAATGGTCATGTTCCTCCTGTTTATTTGGGAGGGAGGTAACGTGGTAATCCTGGTATTTCTCCCCGCGGCTTTCCGAATGGTTGGTTCATAAAGCCGTACGAATACCCGCCTGGTTCAAACCCATAAGGAGAAAGGGCAGCGCCTGTAGCGACCCCAGCATTGATACCGGCATCGTAAAGGCGATTGGCTACCCAACCGGCACAATTTTCAGCCCCCATATTCAGTGGCTGAAAAACGCCTTTCTGGTGCCCTAATATTGACTTCTTCAGCAAATTTAGAGTCTCTGGGCCTACCTCATATTCTCTGACAATTCTTGATGCCTTGTTTTGTGTGTCGTCTAAAACGTAGTGACTGTTATCTGAAATACCACCAAGGCCATAGAACAACTTCGCCCTCAAATTGCTAGGGTGATATCCCAAGTAAGCTGTCCCGTTAGATTTGTAGGCTTTTTCAATTTCCAAAAAAGCGTGAGGTATTAAGCCGTCTGCAATCCAAACTTTTACATGGGAAATATCATTAACTTTACAAAATCGCCCTGCGTCATCAAATCTAACTGTTGACGATTCAATTGCCGCCCAGTTCACTAATGATGTAGTTGGCGTTCCAGTTGACTTAACTCGTCTCTTTCTTTTTTGTCTCAGTCCATCTGGGTCAACAGAATTGAATGGGTCATTGCCAACATACCCATACAAGTTGATGCCCCCCAATAACCCAATCGGATCTTCACTCACAAACAGCCCTACCGCTGGATCATAAAACCGCGCGCGGTAATACATCAGCCCGGTTTCCGCATCCGCCTCTCGTCCCGTGTACCCATAGCGCGTTACCGTGCCGGTCACACTGTTGCCGTAAGCGTCATACGAAGATAAGTCCACACTCGCACCATTCGCATCCGTTAGGCCGCGCGTACTCCCCAAATGATCAACCGTAAAGAACTTCGCCGCACCCGTCCCTTCCTTCTGCCATAGCTTGTCATCAATGCCGAGGCCGTTTCCATACTCAACTGTCACGCCATCGCTGCGAATGTCTTTCACCACATTCGCCCCGTCGTAGCTATACCGTTCCCACGAAGCGCCGCCATTGCGGTTGCGTTCGACCCGCCGTCCCAGCGCATCATATTTATACTGAATCATCGTCGAGTCAGGCAGCAGCACGTTGATCAATCGGTTTTCATTGTCGTAACTGTAAACATTCGTCCCCACCGCCGAAGTCTGCGTCTCACGATTGCCGTTCAGGTCGTAAGTGAACGTCAGCCCGTTGTAACTCATCAGCCGATTATTCGCGCTGTAAGTCGGCGCTCCGCCCGAAGGCGCGTTGGTGCGATTGCCGACTTGATCGTAAGTGAACGATTGCGACGGCTGATTGGTGTGCGCTTCGCTCGTCAATCGTTGCGGCTTATCGAAAAAAAAATACCTCAAATCGAAGGCGGTCATTACAAAAAACTATTTGTCAAATTTAGTTTTATCAAGTAACCACCCAAATAGGTAATACTGAACTAACCCTCCCAAAAATAATGACGACGTGAATGTCCAGTAATCAAGATTATTGATCATAAAAGATCCTCCCGTAAGTATCCCTATCAGTTGCGCGAGGGAATTTTCCCAGATAGCGGGAAAAACTAAGTGTGAAATATAGCCGCCGGGAAAGCTCACCAATAACGGCCAAATAAAGACTTCGCCTTTCCCACTGCTTAAGTACAAAGAGCAAAGCATCACAATGCTATAGATGAGAGGGAGTTTCCTAGAATACTTCATCAAAGTAACCTTCCCGCCAGAAATTGAGCAAACGTCAAGGTAAATCACCTCTGATCAATCTTAACTTACACGCTCAATTTCAGGCGTAACGACTTATTGTTTTTTTCTTGGTCCCACACCTAAAGCCTCACGTTTGCGATAAAGGTAGGAAGGGTTTGTTTCTGTCCAATTTCCAAACCATCCTGGGTGCTTTCCGTCTGATGTTATATCGTTGAAAAACATGGCTCTTTCATTATCACCGCTGGGTAGTTTGGCGAAAATTGCTATGGTTATTCGCATGCGCTCTGTCATCGGCTCGGAGCAAAAACCTCTTTGCATGGCAAAACGATTGAGTGCATCCCAAGTAGCATTTGCCATCTGCATTACTTTTCCAGGGGAAGTATTAGTGTTGTCAGGCCAATGCCCCATGTATCCATGTCCTATGTCTGAATCAGTGAACCCATTGTGGCTAAAGGTATCTTGCAAGTAATGTAAGTAAATACCCATTCTTTGTGCGTATCGTGCGCTATTCTTAGGCCAATGTCTTTCAAGGTACGGCCCATGCGGGTTTCCGTGAAGACCATGATAGTTGGAATTCGACTCCCTATTGCCGGGGCCCGGCTCAGTGAATGGATTTTCATCCACCCCCTGGTTAGCATTGGCAATGTCACGCGCTTCTTTCTCAGTGTAACATGGATGATTTCTCACTATATAGTAAGTTAAATAATAATGAACATCTATGTCATACAAACCTAGCGGGTCAGTTCCATTCTGCGGGTCATTCCCTACATACCCATACAAATTGATGCCGCCTGCCAACCCAATCGGATCCTCGCTAATAAATCTTCCCACGACCGGATCATAAAATCGCGCGCGGTAATACATCAGCCCGGTTTCCGCATCCGCTTCGCGCCCCGTGAAACCATATCGCGTCGCTGAACTTGAAACGCTATTTCCAAAAGCGTCATAAGAAAACGAATTCACCG
>JABFSD010000862.1 GCA_013140935.1 Acidobacteriota bacterium | reverse complement strand
GCGTCATATTTCATCGGGCATAAGGGTTTCGTCGGCAATCCGTTTTACGAAAGGTTCATCGGCGCATCCAATGCGGCCTTGCTGGTCGTGGTCTGCCTTGACGGTACTTTTCTTGCGCTGGTTTGGGGTATGGGCAGCTTCCTCAAGACCAGCGAGCAACGCGGGCTGGCTGGCAAAGCGTTGGTAGCAATCAAGGCGATTCTCTGCCTCAACATCTTCGCCGCGTTTTTGATCGTGCAAGGCGCACACGTCGCGCCGATTGTGAATAACTACGTCGTCTACGGTTCGCCGCTGGTCATCGGCGCAACGATCTGGCTTTGGTCTTCGCTCTATTCCCGCCGTCGCGCTGGCGTGATGATGGCAACCGCGCTCGATACGCAAGCCCGCAAAGCTGACTTGTGGCGCGCTCAGTTCCTTGTCGACGAAGCACGCAACAAAGCGGCGTACAACTTGGCTCAGAATTCTGTGGCGATGAATGCGCTCCGCAACGAAGCCGCCAAGCGCAAGGCCGTTGCCGACGTAGCGGCAGAGTTCGGATTGACGCAAGCCGAAGCCGCCAAGCTCTACGATCAAGCCGAACAACAGAAAGCCGCCGCACTCCCCGCTGTTCCCGCCGCGCCGGTCGCAAACAAGCCGGTCGTAAAGTGGCAAGGCGGTCAGCAAGTCGGCAACGGTGTTGATTGGAATCAAGCCCCAAAAGTGTAGGCCGAAGCGTGACGACGGATGCCCCGCCGCCGTCGCCTTCGGCCTTCGATGAAAGCGAAAATCCGGTAGTGAAAAATGCTGATGAGGTTGCGGTGTTTCGAGTGCCGGAACCGCCGTCAAAAATCACTACCCCAGGTAATGAAAAAGTCACTACCCGTAACACACCAAAAATCACTACCCGTACGCACGCTGATAAACCGCCCGCCATCAAAGGATTCAAGTGGGCAAAAAAGTCGGCTGGTTTCGATTGTCGAGCTTTCACAAAAAAGAACGGCAAGCCGGTTGAAAATTTCGTTGGCTATCTGGGCAAAAAACAGCTTGCGGAGTTCCGCGAACGTGCTGCCAATCGTGATGAGTTGCGCGAGCTTGTCAGGGAATGGGCGCAAGCGAAGCTGGCAGAGAAAGAGAGGGCAGAATGACTGACTGGTATTGGCTACCGCAACAAAAACGACATACGCGCCGACGGGCAAGGCATCCCTTACCAACATTGGAAAAACTACAATGGGAAGGCCGAACGGACAGGCCGGGCATTGAAGCGTGGCACGCACCGCAAGGGAACAACGCGCCGCGCAACACGAAAACCTACCTGGGGTATGTCGGCAAGAAACTGTTGGCCGAATGGGAAGCGATGCCCGCCGACGAACGCCGCGCCGTGGTTGTCGAATGGATTGCCGAACGACGAACAGAGAAGGGCATCACATAACAGAAACTCGACAACCGCACGCACGAAAGGCCAGCCGTAACACGCTGGCCTTTTTTTGTTCGGAAACCTCGGAAAGCTCTGTCGCGGTTGCCAGTATGCCGATTCTTAGCAAACGTAGTAACCACGCGCCTTAGCCAGCCAATAAATCAGCCAGTTCCGGCATTTCTTCGCGCAACAATTTCAACGCAACATCCCGCGTTACGTGCTTTTCATAGATTACCATTTGCTTGATCGCCACTGCCCGCAATTCCGCCTCTGTCGGCGCAATCATCTCCGCCCGTGCAATGGCTTCCGCGCCGATGGTCGCATCGCGCCGTAAGAGGTCAGAACAGCGATGCAAGTAATCAGCAAACCTCGCCAGCGTACTTTCCGGTGATCTGCCGGTGCTTCGCCATAACCGACCGAGCGCCCCCGCCAGCGCTTCCACGTCGCGCACTCGTTGCTCCCGGCGGTCAGTCCCGCAAATCGGACAAATGCCGCCGTCAATTTGGCTTTCAATCTTGGCTAAACGCGCTTGTGCATTCATTTCGTGTTGTTGCCCCTTTCTTTGAATCCGAATACCGCATGCATCATAGCGCGCGCGCATTCATCAGCGCCGTTGCAGCGATAGAAGAGTCTTGCCGTAAATCCTGCTCAAATGCCGGTACGTTCTCGCGCAACCAGTCGTAAGCCTCATCGAGAGAAAGGGCTAACTTGGTAGCTGCTTCCTTGAGGTTTTTTGTCCAGAATTCAATTTTCTGCACGCGCTGTTCCCGGCGGTCAGTCCCGCAAATCGGACACGCGCCCTCAACAACGCTTTCGATTTTTGCTAAACGTGTTTGTGTACTCATACTGTTTTCCTTTGTTGATTGACTTGGTTCAAGACGGCTTCCAGCGCCGCCAAACGTTCCTCAGTTTGTGCGGCTTCGCGCAGCTTGAGTGAGAATTCCAAAATCGCTTTTGCCGCTGAAACCTTCTCACCAGCCCGCGCGGATTCATCGGTGAGAACCCCGCGCAACGTCTTCACGGCGTCACCGCTGGCAGCTTGCAATGAGGCCAACGTCGTTTCGACTATCTGCCCACGCGCGCCTTTGTAGGCTTCAGCAAAAGTCGGCTCACTAAGCCAACGCATCAGCGTGGAAAGGCCGATCCCAGCTTTCGCCGCC
>JABFSD010001211.1 GCA_013140935.1 Acidobacteriota bacterium | reverse complement strand
GCGCTGGCGGCGCAACAGTCCTTCGAGTACGGCCAACTCAAGCCGATGCGTATTCGGGTCGTCGTGTTGTTCGCCGATGAAAACGATTTCGGCGCGCGATAACTCGGCGAGCATGGATTCAAAGTCGCTGAACTTTTTCGTCTTGGCGTCATAGACGCGCTGCGGCACATAACTCGATGTCGCGTCTTGTGCGTAAACAACCACGCCAAACGCTAATGCCAATAAGATTGCGTTGCGGAACTTATTCAAAATGTTTTGCTCCAATTCGTGATGAAGGTCGCTTGTGCAACGCTGTTTACCGTATAAATGCGCCGAAGGAAAGCCTTATGAACCAACCCGCTAAAGACCAACGCCACGCGCTCGGACAGCAAGGCGAACAACTCGCGTTGCACTACCTGCTCGAACACGGCTATCGGCTGGTTGTGACGAATTACGTTGCGCCGATTGGTTACGGGCCGACGGGGCGTCCGATCACGGGCGAGATTGACATCATTGCCTACGACGAATCTTCTGAAGAACCGGGACGACCTTTCACCCTCACTTTCATCGAAGTCAAAACGCGTACCGACGATTTTTTCACTTCGCCCGAATCTGCCGTAGATCGCGCCAAACAACGTCACATCATCAAGACCGCGCGGCTCTATCGCCGCATCCTGAGTGTGAACGATGAGCCGTTTCGCTATGACGTTATCAGCATCGTCTTGAGAGCCAACCAAGCGCCGCAGATTGAATTGCTGCGCGGCTATTTCAGCGAAGAGACTTTTGCGCGCAGCCGCTGGATGGCACGCGAAGACGAGTTCGGCTTGTGAATTCGGGCGGCCTGTGGCACAAATCGCGTCGTTACATCCCGCACTTATCAACACACAATCAGTTTTCTTTGGGCGACAAGCATATTGGGTAGGACAGGTTCTCAACCTGTCCGCCCGTTACAATGAGCTAGGACAGGTTGAGAACCTGTCTTACCGACTCTAAAGGAGAGTTTATGAGCAAGGTTCAACGTCGAGATTTTCTCAAGACATCAGCGAGCGCAGCGGCGGCGACAACGGCGGCGAGTTCGCTCGGATTCAACACGACGGCATACGCGGGCAGCGCCAACGGCACCGTGCGCGTCGCCGTCGTAGGCTTTAACGGGCAAGGTGGTGGACACATCAACCAATATTCAAAAATGCCCAACGTCGAGATTGCCGCGCTGTGCGATATTGACGACAAGGTAATGGCGAAAGGTTTGGCGGCAGTCGAGAAAGCCGGAGGCAAGAAACCGGCGGTTTACAAAGACTTTCGCAAGCTGCTCGAAGACAAAACGATTGATGCGGTTTCGATTGCGACGCCGAACCACTGGCACAGCCTGATGGGCATCTGGGCGTTGCAGGCGGGCAAGGACGTTTATCTCGAAAAGCCCTGCTCGCAGAGCTATTGGGAAGGCAAGCAATTGGTCGCCGCCGCGAAGAAATACGGCAAGGTCATTCAGCACGGCACGAACTCGCGTTCGGGCATCGCGATCAAAGAAGCCATGCAAAAGATGCACAAAGAAGACCTGTTGGGTGACATCTATTACACCCGCGCGCTTTGCTATAAATGGCGCGACACCATCGGCAAGATGGCGGATAGCGAAGTGCCTGCGGGCGTTGACTATGACCTCTGGACTGGTCCGGCAGCCAAACTGCCTTTCAACAACAACCGCTTCCATTACAAATGGCATTGGAACTGGAATTACGGCAACGGTGACTTAGGCAATCAAGGCATTCACGAAGTAGACATCTCGCGCTGGGGCTTGGGCGTTACGCTGCCGACCAAAGTGAGCGCCATCGGCGGACACTTCATGTTCGATGACGATCAGAACACGCCGAATACGCTGGTATGCACCTTTGAATTCGATAAGCCCAACGGCAAGAAAGCGATCATGGTCGCCGAAGTCCGTCACTGGATTTCAAACAACGAAGCAGGTATCAGCGACGCACCTGATCTCAAGATGGGTGAAGGCGGTGGACGCGGCGGCAATACGATTGGCAATATCTTTTATGGCTCGAAAGGCTACCTGGCGATTGAGGGCTATACGAAATACACCAGCTTCTTGGGCAAGAATCAGGAAGCCGGACCCGCGCGTGCCGCAGGTGGCAACAACTGGCAAAACTTCATTGACGTAGTGCGTTCGCGCAAGATGGAAGACCTCAACGCTCCCATCGAAGAAGGCCACTATTCCTGCGCGTTGGTGCATCTCGCCAACATCTCTTATCGCTTAGGCCGCACGATCAATTTCGATCCGAAGACCGAAACGATCATCGGCGACAAAGAGGCTTCGGCTTGGCTGAAACGTAAAGATCGCGCGCCTTATGTCGTACCGGAAAAAGTCTAACTCGCGTGCTGTATTGAAAGTTAAGACGCCTTCCGTTTCCAGCGGGAGGCGTTTTTGTTGTAGCGCGGACTTTAGTCTGCGCTACGTTATGAGCGAATACTTCATTGGCATAGACAGCGGAACGCAAAGCACCAAAGTGATCTTGCTCGACACGGCTTCAGGCGCAGTCGTCGCGTCAGCCAGCCAGTCTTATGAACTCA
>JABFSD010001035.1 GCA_013140935.1 Acidobacteriota bacterium | reverse complement strand
CGGCAAGCAATGCGACGGTGGCTTATTACTGCGCGAAAGGCGATTGCGCCGATGCGACTTATCGCAGCTACGAACCCGCGTTGCGCGCGTTGCCCGAAGATTATCGGTTAGAGCTTTTGCCCAAGGCTTTTGCTGAAGTCGCTTTCCCCTTCCCCTTTCGCGGCGAGTTGCAACAGCACGCCGCGCGTCGTGGCGTAGACCCACGCTTTGTGCTTTCCATCGCGCGGCAAGAGAGCAATTACAACCCGCGCGTCAAAAGCAACGCCGCCGCGCGCGGGATGCTGCAATTCATCGCTTCGACCGCCAACGACATCGCCGCCCAACTCGCCTTGCAAGATTTCGAGCAGGACGATCTTTACGAACCGCACACGGCGATTCTGTTCGGCGCGCAATACCTCAAAAATCTCTTTGACGAATTCGGTTCGCCGCAAGCCGCCGCCGCTGCTTACAACGGCAGCGAACAATCCGTCCGCCGCTGGCGCAAGCGCGCGCAAACTTCAGATATTGATTGCTTCGTCAGCGAAATCGCCAAGAGCCAGACGAAAGATTACGTCTATCGCGTCTGCAATAACTTCAGGGCTTATCAAACGATCTATTCGCAAAGATGAATTCGTAACGCACCGACCTCCCGCAAATAATAAACGCCTTCAACGATATTGGGAGTACTCACTTCTTGAAGTCGTCTGGGTTACTACGTGCATCGCTTTCTCAAGTTCGCGTCGCAACCAAGGCGTTCACCAGACGAACAAAAAAGCCGCAGCTAAAAAGAAAAGCTGCGGCAGTTCGTGTTACCCGGATTTAGTTGAGTTAGTCGAGGCAGGCAGCGGAAGGCACGCGGTGACTCCTGAGCCACGCTCCGGCAGGCGCGTGAGCCTCCACAAAATCGCTGGTTGCTCCTGCTCTCTCGCCCGCCTTCGCTCGCGCCTGCCGACTATCTTAAAGCTCAACCGATCCAAGCTCTTACCGAATATCAAGAGAACTTCAATCAGCCTCCATCTCTATGTTGAGTATAAGGCGAACTGCTTCTGGCAGATCTGCGTCAAAATCAGCGGCAAGGTGTACATGAAATCCTGACTGATATTGACCCAGTGCGAGCTTTGCGCATGTTTTAGCAAGTAGCAGAAAGGCTTCTCGGTTCCCATAAATAACCGGAACGCCATTTTCCACCACCACAGTCATTTTCTCACTAACGTCATCGGCATACTCAAAAGATATGCTTCCTTTTGAAGACATGTCTTCAAAGTTAAATTCAAATCGCTTCATCATAACTCACTCTTATTGATCAATATGCGTATTTTCTTGTTCTACATTTTTATTTTTAACTTTTTTTGTTACTTGTACATTAACGTGCCTCACAGGAGGGCCGTTGGGTTTTAGTGGATGAGTTTCAGTACGTAAATTCACCTGCTGGTTTCCGCTTTGTAGTGTTACGTTCGCCTCTTGTGAAGTTGCAGCATTCTTTGGGTTTACTTTTACTGCCATATTCCCAGCTTTTACTTCCTGCCCTATCGCTTGAACAATAGACTGAACCTTAGCTGAAGAACCAGCTGTCGCCGTTTGTGCCGTCGCCGCAACAGTCGTTCGTGTTTGTGATGTCATTACATTGGCAGGCCCTGCTCCTCCCAATAAAGAACCCAGCACAAGTAACTTATCCGTCGTATGCATGACTGCATCTTGAGTTGAGTTACTTGGCTGATAAGGCTCTATGTATGAATCCCCTAAACCTAACGCTTTACCAAATTCATTCCCTATGTTATTCGCCCCAATCAATACATTGGCGACGGATTTCGCTATTCCCGTTGCACTATCTATTCCTCTTGGAGTCGGAACAATGATACTTATTGCGAGGCGGTCAGACACTGTTGCCTGATGTCCATCAGGATCAATGAATTTCAGCGGGTTATTCAGACAATATGAATACTTATTCAAACTCTGAGGGTCGAATAAGTCTGCATAAAACGTCGGATTATGGGCTGCAACAGCAGCAAATAACTCTGTTGGCCCGCCAGTAAACTCGTCCGGGCTAGTGAACCTTCCTTGCACGCTGCTGTAATAACGCGCAAGGAAATAATCCAGCCCCGTCTCATTGTCTCTCTCTTTGGTGCCAAATTTTTGCCGTGGATTATTCCCACCTACATACCCCGCCCCACTCGCATTTCGGTGTCCAATCGTAGACGCCAACTCTTCTCCGAACGGCAGATAATCGCGCCGCTGGATTCCGCCTAAACTTCCGCTGCGGTTCACCAACATCCGCGTCGAACCCAAATGATCCGTCACCAGCCATTTCAACTGGTCGTCGCCCGTCAGCGTACCGTCATACACCACCAGCATTTGGCCGCTGCGATAGCCGTATTCCTTGCGCAGCGTTCCGCCCGGCCCCCCCGCATCGTATTCCGCCACCAACTCGCCGCCTACGCCGTAAACCAGCCATTGTTCGACTTGCCCTTGCACCAGTCGCCGCGTACGCGTCCCGTCTGCATTGTAGCTGTATTGATGGTTTCCGTTCACCGCCGTCACCATCCGGTTCTCGGCGTCATAGCTCATCAGGCCTCGTTGCCCCACCGCCGGGCTAAAGTTGTCATAGACCAGATTGCCCGCCTTGTCATAACGCATCGAGTCCGTACTCGTTTCATCGCCCGTCGTGTCGGCTTGCGCTACCAGACGGTTGTTGGCGGTCAGTGCCTTGAAATCCAGCCGCGTGACGCCGCCCCCGACGGTTGAAGTCGCCGCCATGTCTATGCGCCGATTGCCCCAGCGGTCATAAAGATATTTTTGCGTGAAACCCGGCCCCGTACCGCCCGTCGGCGTCTCGACCACCTGCGTCAATCGGCTCAGTTCGTCGTAACTGTAGCCATCCGAACCCATCGTCCACGAGGTTACGTTGCCGCTTCCGTCCAGCGCATTCGGCACGAAATGCTCCATCCGATGAATGTTGCCGTTGTTGTCTGCCTGCGCCGGATTGACGCCGTTGTATTCATTCAGACTCGCGCTGTAATAGAGTCGCAACGCACCACGATTCCACGTACCGTTGGCCCAGCGCCACACCAAAGGGTCTTCCACGTTCCAGGCACTGCTGCCATCGGTTCCCAAGCGAATATCAAAGAGCTGGCCTCGTCGGTTGTAATACTTGCGCTGATAAAGCGCCGTGGTCGTGCCGAAGGTTTCGCACATCATCTGACCGCGCGGATTGTATTGCATGGCAGTCGCATAATTCACATCCGCGCCGCCCGCACCGGTCAGCCCGCCCAATTTACCGGTGAAGTCGGTGAGTTGCCCCGCCATGTTATAAGCGTAATTGACCACGCGGCTCGATGGATAAGTGACGGTTCTGACGTTGCCCGACAAATCATAGGTTTGTGCCGTGGTAAAGGCATTGCTCCAGGTCGAGGCCGTCTTGAATTGTTGACGTATATTCAATGGCCTGCCGAGTGCGTCGTATCCGCCCACCGCTTTATGCTCTGCATTCTGTGCGCCGGTCGTGTCGCCGTAATAATCGTGCGAAAAGCGTCCTTTGCCGTTGGTGATCGTCGTGCTGTCATAAAAACGGCGTACGTCGGGATTGAGCGTCGTGTTGCTGTAATCTACCGTGGTGTTGCGATTGAGCAAGTCATAGACATAGGTCAGGGTGATGTTGCGCGCATCGGTTTTCGCGGTCAGGTTGCCATTGGCGTCATACACATATTTGAGCGACCAATTGCTATTGCCCGGTGTCAGCGTGTTGTCGGTGTAAACCAAATTCGCATTCGTTGTTTGCTCGGGATTCTTGGCGTAAATCAACCGCGAAAGCGCGTCGTAAGCGAACCAGCGTTCCTGCCCGCCTTGCGCCACTTTGCGTAAATTACCCAGTGCGTCGTAAGCGTAAGAGGTCGGTTGCGTGGGCGCGGCAATCGTACCCAACGAGTTGCTGCTATTCGGTTCGTCCACGCGAATGAGACGACCGAGCGCGTCGGTCAAGCTCCGCCGCTGCTTTCCGGCGGGGTCAGCCACTGTAACCGCGTTACCGTTGTAAGTGGTGGTGATGGCAGCGGTGTTAGGTGTTTGCACCGTGAAGACGCGGCTCAACGCGTCATAGGTCGTGATCGTCCATGTATTCGCCGGAGCCGTAGAGTTGTTCGGATTGGTGGCGCGATAGGGGTTTGAAACCTGTGCGACCCGACCTAACCCATCTAATTGGGTTTCGGCAATCGCCCAATTGCTGCTCCCTTCATACGTGGCGCTGCGATAAGTGCGTCCCAACCCGTCATAAAACGACTTGCTCATCAGCACATTGTCACTGGCGATGTCTTTATCACTCGAAACCGTGATGCAACGAAGCGTGTCGTCATAGGCAATGCTCGTCTGGCTGTAAAAAGCCGTGCTGCTGGTGGCGTGTCGGCGCTCTTGCGTAGGCCGATCCAACGCTTCGTTGTAATAAAGGCTCGATTTAATTCCGTTCGGGTCTTCGGTGTCTACGGGTCCGCCGAGGCAATAATCATATTGCGTGTAAGCGATATGGTTCAGAGCATTAGTAACTTTAGAGGGAAAGGCAAAACTGATTTTCCCCGCCAATTGTGGGGGGAGCGTGTTGGTTCGCGCCTCGGCATTAGGAATGCCGAAATTATCCGCGTAATCCAGCATCGTGGCGTTCCCATTCGCATCAATGGCTTTCACGACATTACCGGCTATGTCGTATTGCGAACAGGTGTCGGCAAAAGTAGTTCCAGCGATCCATTGCCTTATTTTTGTGACATTGCCGCGATATTTATAGGACGTGGTAAAAGTCGGATTGAGACAACTGATATTCGGGCGATCAACTAACGCCGCGTGGTTGGGGCTGGCGTCATAAAGATCATATTCAAAAAGCGTCTCTGCCCTCATATTGTTGCTCGCGTCATAAACGCGAATGCTCGCAGGTAAATTGCGCAAATGAATCGTGTTGTCAGTAGCGTAATTTGTGTTGTAGACCGCAGGGTTTGACGTAACATAAGCCGTCACCGTGCGACGAACCAACGGGCCTGGCGTCGCACTGGTACCGAAATCGAATTCCTGCACTTCAGTTTGATTGTTATAGCCGTCGTAAGTGAAAGTTTGGCAGGCCACCTGACTGCTATCGTTAAGCGTAGTTTTCGTTTGAGCAATGCGGGGATAAGCAGCCAATCCGTATTTCGGCACTGGTGGGTTGCTGCCGGGCACCGTTACGATGGATGGCACTAAGCCCGCCTCCCAGGTCTGTTCCACCTGCCGCAAGGGGGTGGGCGTAGCGGCCAGCGACAAAGTTTCGGTTTTAGTTTCCTTGCCTTCACGCCAATCTGAAAGAGCGTAAGGAGCAACGCTGACATACGAAGATTCCAAGGCGCTGCCGTAAAAACAATGTCGGCTACGGCCCATTAAAACCCCTGCGCCGCTACGTTGTTCGACCGTTAAATCGCTGGTCCACTCCTGATTATTGAAATAGTTATTCGGTTTGCTATAAGTCGTCGTCAGTTCCAATGTGGCGTTTTCTTTATAAAGACGACGTTCGCGCAACCGGCGATGAATGCCGACATGGGGTAACTGATTCACATTCGCGGGGGAGCGTGGAATATCATAACCACTTGTACCATCTCCTATTTCGCTGAGGAACATCGCGGGAATACCCATACTGGAATTCCCGGGAAACCAAACGCCGCCACCTTCATAGTCATACTCAATCGCGCCGCCTGTGGGTAACTCAACGCGCGCGAGTTCACAATAAACGTTATACCAAAATCGGTAGCGCTTTCCATTAGGCAGCACGATAGCCGCAACTTTCAAAGGGCCATTCACTGGCCCTACGCCGTCTAGCTTGGGAAAGAGTTGCTTCATTGTCCGCGGCGACGTTGGGTCTGTGGGCTGGGTTGTGCGTAACCACTGATTATTCTCAAAGGCGTAACAGATGCGTGTGATTCGATCTGCACCGCCATAACCTTTAATCGTGACTTTGTCGTGATACCCATAAGTCGCGTCGTTTAAGTTATCGTCAATGCGAATTTCCCGATTTAAAGAATCCGTAATTTTCAGCCCAACTACAATGGTTCCGGTTAAAATATCTTCGTATTTTACTTCGTTGCCATTGCGATCTCGCATTTTGACGACCTTGCCATTGACAATCTCATAGCGAGTTCCGTCTTTCAGCATGATACAGCCATTAACGGGGAAGGGTTCAGAGCGAAGATAGTCATCCGGTATGTGCTGGTCGGCGTGATTGTAAGGATTGCCATTGAGTTGCGAAACAAATGTCGCTCCGCTGCCATCTGTGGCGATAAAGATATTGCCACGCCAACTATCTCCCCAATTGCCACAATCGAGATAGCGGGGAACTCCTGATTGGTACTGATCTGCAAAGTTATATTCCGTGCCGTCAGGGGCGACAAAGGTCATAAAGGTATTAGTAAGGTCGTACGTGGTGGTTCCGCTGCAAACTTTGGTTCCAACGTTGACATACTTTCCATACATCCTGCCGCCCGGTGAAAAAGGGCGTTGGTAGGTGCTATTCCACCAGTCGCCAACCGCACTTAAGACGTGTGCATAAATGGGAGGACCTTCGGGGTCGGGATTATAAATTTGCTGAAACTCATGCTGAGTCAACCAACCCGGGCGATTGATTTTAATCGGTAAACTTACATTGGCTCCGCCACGACCTTTATGCGCGATGGGCAAATTGAAGGAAACCTGACCGTTATAGAGATTTATATTCTCGAACTCACTTAAGCTATATGCGCCTGCGGGTGCTCCCGGTGCGATACCCGGAGATGTGAGTCCATCGCCGCTTCTTGAGACTTGAGGGGTTTGCGCGATCACCAAACTGCTTAGACAAAGCATACCGAGCGACAATAAAACGACGTTACGTGATGCGATGAAACGAGCGGCACTGACGATAGAATGATTGACGAACATCATGAGGTATTCCTCCTATAAAGAATCACTATCGGCTCAAGTTCGAACCGGGTTATTTGGTTAGCGTTAGCAAAATGCTATCTTTTGTCTTCCTTGATTACCTGAATACTGGCAGCCCATTCAGGTTTTTCGTTGATAATAATGGCAAAATCGCCGCGTTTTAGATTGAAGGCCCCTCGCCACTCTCCATGTTTCTTTATCTTATTTGTTTCTTTTAGCTTATGGCCCGACAACCGCCCGAGATTTAATGAAAAATCGTTTAACTCACTTCGATTGGTCACTTCGATAACATACTGACCTTCAGGGATCGTCGCAGCGGGCGGATTAAAACCTAAAGGAGTCAGGGTAAAGTGCAACACGCTAATGCGCGGAGCATCATTACCTGAACTCTGTACCGCTGGCAGATAAGACAGCATACTTTTCCAGGAAGCCTTTACCCACGGTGCCATTGATAAACTCAAGAGCGCCATACCAAGTGCCGAAAGCCAGAGGAGCCGACTTTTTTGGTGGACAGTAAATGAAGTTAGCGTTGCTGTGACGTGCATGACTTTACCCTTTCCATAATTCCTGAAATAGGAAGTTTGAGTAATTCACCTTAATTAACGCTGACCGCGCACACTTCAACCGTAAGCGGCACACGTCAGGTGAAATAAACAATAAATTGGCCCCCACGCGCGCCGGGGCGAGTTACGCGCGCGGAGAAGTTAAGTTATTCGAGAACGTCGCCGAGTATAGGCAAATCACTCGTAATGAAAATGGATGAAACTACGATTCTTTACCACTGGCTACGATTCTTTACCATTGGCTACGGCAAATTATTTTTATCGTTCTTCCGGCGGAATTCTTTGGGGCAGAGTTGATGAACCCGTTTGAACTCACGCGAGAAATGATAGACGTCGGTATAGTCAGATTGGTGAGCGACCTCGGTGATGTGCAAAAACGTAGTGGTGAGCAATTTGCCGGCGTGGGCGAGCCTGACCTTTCTTACACATTGCGTGGTGGTCATGCCGGTCTCGGCCTTGAACGCTAGATAGAGCTGCGATTCGGAAAGGCCGATCAAAGCCGCCAGGGCTTTCGGCTTTAATTGGGCTTTGCGCGCGGCGGCCTCTGCGGCGGCCTCAGATTTGCAGGGGGGGGTAGCGCATGTTGTTCGAGATGGGTGATGACGATAGAGATACGGCGACTCATGAGAGATTCCTCCTATGACTGGAAAACGTTGATGTTATGGCACCACCTAATGCAGACCGTGAGTTGG
>JABFSD010000645.1 GCA_013140935.1 Acidobacteriota bacterium | reverse complement strand
CCGCCTTTAGGCGGCGGCTTCACTCACCCGAACCCCGACCGCCTAAAGGCGGAACTACGAACGCGTTCACACCGAAAATTCCCGTCGCCATAATTCCAACATCAACAAATTCCACAGCTTGAAAGCGTGATCGGCTTGCCCGCTGACGTGTTGCGTAACCAATCGCTCAACCACATCAGCCCGCAACAACTCGCGCGTCCGACTGTCTGAAGCCAGCAACGCATCACACAACAAATCTTTCAACGGCCCGCGAAACCATGTGCCGACGGGTACGCCAAATCCCATCTTGCGGCGATTCACATTCTCAGGCGGCAACAAATCGGCGAAGGCTTTTTTAACAAGGTATTTCGCATTCCGCCCGCGCAGCTTCAACGCGACGGGCAAGCGCGCGGCGAATTCCATGACTTCGTGATCGAGAAAGGGCGAACGCGCTTCGAGCGAATTCGCCATCGAAGTGATGTCCACTTTCACCAGCAAGTCGTAAGGCAAATAACTTTGCACGTCTACGGCCATTGCTGCGTCTACGGGATCAAGACCGGATGATTCGGCGAATAATTTTTCCAGCCAATCAGCGCCATGCTCACGGCGAAAGCCAGACTCGTACATTTGCGCTTTATCCGCTGCGTTGAAATAGCCTACCCAGCGCCCATAACGTTCCGCCAACGATTGCGAAGCCACGGCTAAAAACCGTTTCGCTGAACGCAGCCGATTTTTCGGATCAATCGAATCAGGCAACCACGCGCTCAAGGTTTGCGCGGCGAATCGGCTGCCCGGTACAGCCTGCAAGCGTTCGGCGATACGCCCTGCCCAATAGCGTTCATAACCCGCGAAGCTCTCATCGCCGCCATCACCATTCAGCGCCACCGTCACGTGCTGCCGCGTCAACTGAGCAACATAAAACGTAGGCACCGCCGACGAGTCGGCATAAGGCTCACCGTAATGCCGCACCAGCTTCGGCAAAATTTCGAGCGCATTCGGTTCGACGATGAACTCGTGATGTTCCGTATTCCATTTCTCAGCAATGCGACGTGCGTGAACGGTTTCATCAAAAGCCGCTTCGGGAAAGCCAATCGAAAAAGTTTTGACCGGACGATCTGACAGCTTTGCCATCACCCCTACGACGACGCTCGAATCAATGCCGCCTGATAGAAACGCACCCAACGGCACATCGCTGATCATCCGCAAGCGCGTGGCTTCGGTCAGCTTTTCGCGCAAGGCTTCACAGGCTTCGGTTTCGCTAAGAGTTTGTTTCGGCGTGTAATCCAACCGCCAATACTGTTGCTCAAAAGTGAGAAAGCCTTCGTCGCGCAATTCAACCGTCATCCAATGCGCAGGCGGCAATTTATAAATGTCTTTGAATCCCGTCAGCGGCGCAGGCACATAACCCCACGAGAGATAAGCATCCACCGCTTCGGCATTCATCACGCGCGGCACGTCTCTGTCGGCTAACAAACCTTGTAACTCAGAAGCGAATAAAAACTTTCCTCCCGCTTCGGAATAAAACAAAGGCTTCTTGCCTACGCGGTCGCGCGCCAACATCAAACGTTTGCGCGGCTGATCCCACAACCCAAACGCGAACATCCCGCGCAACCGCTTCACGCAATCGGTTCCCCAACGGTCGTAGGCATGCAAAATGACTTCGGTGTCGGTGCGCGTACGAAAGCGATAGCCGACTGATTCAAGCTCCGCCCGCAACGATTGAAAGTTGTAAATTTCGCCGTTAAACGTAATCCACAATGCCCCCGCGTCATTCGCCATCGGCTGCCTGCCGGCCTCAGACAAATCAATGATCGCCAGTCGCCGATGACCCAGCGTAGCGATGCCATCAGACCACACGCAGTCTGCGTCAGGCCCGCGATGGCTTTGCGCATTGTTGATAGATTGAACGAGGCGCTCTTCGGCTACAGGCGCGAGCGCTCCGGCGATGCCGCACATAAATTTTTCGGGAAGGAGGAAGAGAAAGGCGAGCAACAACCGTCGGCGTTGCTCAAGCGTGATGGGAAGGCAATTGCTGCACTGCTGCTTCGACGGCGTCCTGGTTCGAGCGATGAATCCAGCCGCGCTTCTTCAGCCCAAAGCGCAAGGCGTCGCGTAAGCCCTTCAGCGAAATCAACAACCCGGCCAGCCCAAACCAAAACGTAGCTTTCAGCGCGTGCGGGTTTTCCGTCCAATAAGTCAGTGCCCCCATCTGCAATTTCACGCGCGCGAACAACCAACTCAACCCTACGCGCCGCACGTTTAACGTAGAGTAATCGTCATATTCAGGCCGCAACATCACCTGATCGAGCGGCTCGAGTTCGACAATGGTGGGCGGATTCTGACCATCCACCAGTACGTTTTTGCCCGGATTCAATTCCGCTTCGGCGACGACGTGCAAGTGGCTGCCATAAAGGTTGATGCGTTGCGCTTTGATTCCTGCGGCGTCGGCCAGATTGATAAAAGCGCGCGTGACTTCGCCGCAATAACCCTGGCCCGATTGCAAAGTTTCAGAGGTTGTGTTGCGCAAAAAAGGACGACCTTCCATCGGCGCTCCCTGCCAGCGCACGGTGCGGCGA
>JABFSD010000337.1 GCA_013140935.1 Acidobacteriota bacterium | reverse complement strand
CGCGCTGCGGTAACCGTCTCCGAAGACCAGCAGTCTCTCGCTATCGGCCGCGGAGGACAGAACGTTCGCCTTGCTGCAAAGCTGACCGGTTGGAACATCGACATCAACGCAGTGGGCGGCGACAAGGCATTCGTAACGGCTGACAGTTCGTGCAAGCGCGCATCCAACGCGCCGCTCGCTTGCCACGTCCGCCGCAACAACATCAGCGGAACCGTCGCGGCACTGGCGATCAGCATTGGTACGACGGGCAGCACGATGAGCCGCAAGGCAAAGGCCGCGTAAGCCGCGAGCAATACGCCCAACACGACCGCGATCATCACGCCCAGTTGTTGCAACCAGACGAATCTGCCTTGCGCCAACGCCAACGCCGTCGCCATCAACGCCGCCGTGAGCAAAGCCAATACGAACGCCCAGCCGTCAGAAACCTCTGTACAAAACCGCGCGCGCAAGATCGTATTCAAGCTGTGCGCCAGCACTTCTACGCCAGCGAGTGGCGCGGCGTTTTGATTGCCATTCGCGCCTTCGGTGCGTGTGAAAGGCGACACCACGCGATCACCCAGCGCCGCTGTCGCTCCAATCAAAACGTATTTGCCGCGCAACCGTGCCGCGTCAACTTTACCGTCGAGCAAATCAGCTACGCTCACGGTTTGCGCCGCGAATGCGCCTACCGGCCCGCTGTAATCAATCGCCAATCGCGCCGCGCGTACCGTTTCAACCGGCGCTCCGTTGGAACTTGCGACCGGCACACTCGGTGCATCGAATTGCACCGGCACGACGCGCGCGCCTATGTTCACAGCCTCCGGCGTCTCGCGCACTTCGCTTGCTGCCAGCCCTGCGCCGACGCGCAAGGTTTCGACTGCCATTGACCAGAACGGATGCGCCGCGTCGTCAATCTGTCTGAGCAAGATAGTGCGCGCTACGCCGTCGCGGTCGAGCGCTATATTTACGTGGCCTACGCCTGCCGCCGCTTTCTCAAACGCAGGCAACGCACGCAACCACGTCACACGGCGTTTGCCCTCGTTCACTAACTGTGCGGCTACGATGACGTTGCCTGCACGTTGAATAGCCGAAGCCAATACTGCGTCGTCGGCCTCATTCGTCACATCGCTGAAAAGCACATCCAGCGCAATGGCGCGTGGCTGCGTGGCTGCAACTTTATCCAACACCTGCGCCAGCAACGTACGCGCCCAAGGGAAGCGCCCATAACGCGCGAGACACGCTTCATCAATCGCCACGATCACGATGTCGTTAGGCGCAGCCACTGTGCCCCGCGCACGCACCAGCGCATCGCCCGCTTGCAGGCCCAAGCTCGGCGCACGCCATGCGACGATGACGCCGAGTACTGCCGCTAGCAACACGAATGCGCCATATTGCGCGGCAGGCCGCAAATGGTTGCGGTCAAACTGAGTTGGTCGAATTGTCGCCAAACGACGATTCATACGTTTCCCACGTAACGTCAAAACAAAAGAATGGGCAACTAAAGGGCAACTGAAAACATAAAAACGGCACGCCCGCGCCCACCGATTCAATGCATCATCATCCCCAATGAAGCCTTTGCATCAAAATCGGCGGTGCGGCCATGCCACAGGAAGTAAAAGTAAGCCGCAGCCTACGTCATGTGTGCTCCCCCCAGATCCGCCCACGACCAGACTGCGGCTGTCATCAACGCCGTAACAAGCGCCGCTATTGAATCGCCACCTGCACCAGATTGGCGGAAGCCAAACGTCCCGCCCGATTGCGCGCCTGAATGACGACGTTGATGTTTTGTCCGGCCACGACCTGCACCGGTATTTCGATATTGATTTGATCGAGACCTTCAAAGCCGGGCGCGGCTCCGGCAAACAAGACCGGCGCATTCACACCGCCGATCATCACCGTGACATTTTCCGCTACGCCGTTCGCCGCATTGCCGTCGCTGTTGGCGGCGGTGCGAAAGCCCGCGCCATACAAAATCAAAAACACGCGGTCGCCGTTGCGTTGCACGGTCGCCGGTACGATCTTATTCATCGCCGCATCAAAGCGTGCCAGCGGTTCATACGAAACTTGACCGTTCGCCTTGACGCGCAAGGCCGAGCCTGCCGGTACGCCGCGCCCCGTTGCATCTGCCGTGAAAAGACTCGGCGCGACTTCGGCAATGTCAATCAAGCCTTGTGTGACGACTTCGCTGCCGCGCATCACCGTGGCCGCCGCCGCGCCCGCTTGCGCGCCGTTGGGCAACGCATAGTTGATCTGTGTCGGCGAAACGAAAAACAATCCCGTCGGCACGCCGTCCACCAACACCGACACGCCCCCCAACGTCGTAGGCAACGGAATCGTTCGCGCCTGTGCTGTCGTCGTTGCCAAATTCGCACCGAAAGCCGCGACGATAGACGATCCCGAAGTTTCGCGTTCATAGCTCGCCGCGCTCACCGACACCGCCGGTTGCCGCAAGCTCAGATAATTGCCCGCACTCGCGCTCGCGCCTTGTTTGACCTCAATGCGCGTCGCGTTGATCGAACCATCCGCTTGCGCCGCGCCGTTTACTTCAACCAACGCACCGACCGCGACCGGCGCGTATT
>JABFSD010000944.1 GCA_013140935.1 Acidobacteriota bacterium | reverse complement strand
GAGTACGATCCAGCCGATGGGAAACAAGCCATACGCCGCGCCATTCGCAGCGGCAGCGAGCGCAATCTTGGTTGGCATTCCGAATACGACGATGGCTACGAGCAATGAACTTGCGAGTCCGGCGATGGCCGCCCAATGCGCCTTGACGTGAAAGAAAGCGAGCAAGCCGAGCAAGACGACTACGGGCAAGGCGGCGAGCAACGCCGACAACCACAGGTTGCCCAGCGGATTATAGAGCTGTGTCCAGTTCACGAGGGTTCCTCTTGTTGATGGAATGAAACTACGGATGGTGATACGACGCGCGAATCATAGGCAGTCTCAGCGATGAGTCAATGGCGTTGCCGCTGCGCAGCCCTTCCGCTATGCTGCGCCCGCTCCGCTATTTCAGGGACGTGCCATTGCCCAATCACAGATTGCTCAGGAAAGGATCAAGTATGAAAAAGATCGTTGAATACAAACTGGCTGACGGTAACAGCGTTTGCATCGAGATAGACGAGGTTGAGCCGCAAGGTGTCGCGCCGGTTTCGCTCACCAGCGATGCCATCGAGAATGCGCAAGAACTCTTTGAAGACGCGCTCGCCAAAATCAAGCCCTTTGCGCGGGCGATTGTCACGACCTTGCGCGATTTGAGTCCCGACGAAACCACCGTCGAATTCGGCGTGAAGCTGTCGAAAAAAGCCGGACTGGTGATCGCCGCCGCAGAGGCCGAAGCCAATCTGCAACTCAAACTCACCTGGAAACGCCCAACTACGCCATGAACGATTCCTTGCAACACTCTCTCATTCGCATCTTCGGCCTGAACGGAAAAATTTTCGGTACGGGCTGGTTGGCCTCTGAGCGCCGAGCCATGACTTGTGTGCATGTGATAGCCGATGCGCTGAATCTGGATCGTCGCATCAGCGAACGCCCTGATACCGAAATCAAGCTGGACTTTCCTTTCGTCGCGCCGGGGCAACAGTTGCGCGCACGCGTGGCAGTCAACGGTTGGCATCGCATGCGTTCCCAAAACGGCGAACAACCTGACGGCGACGAAGACATCGCGCTGCTCGAAATTCTCGATCCTCCGCCGAACGGTTGTCGGGCCGCGCCGCTGGCGACTACCGATGCCGTCAACCATGACCACTTTCATACGCTCGGCTTCTCGACCCCTAAGGGGCAACCCGCCGAAGGGCGCGTGAAAGGCGCGATTGTCGGTGGTTGCGTCGCCATCGAAGACCCACAAGGGAAAGGCTATTTCGTCGCGGAAGGTTTCAGCGGAGCGCCCGTCTGGAACCAATGGCAAACCGCCGTCATCGGCATGATCGTGCGGCGCGATTACGGCGCGGAACGCACGGCATATATGATTCCGGTGTCGCAGCTTCAGCGCGTCACGGCGAGCGCACCACCAATGGTCGCCCACGAACCGGCGCGTTTGATTTGCCACCTTGCACCGGCAGCAGGGGCGCGCAATAAGTTTCGTTTGCAAACCTGGATGTGGCGTGATGGCAATTTCGTACAGCTTGGCGACCCGGAGGAAAAGCCGCTGAGTTGGCTCAAACTCGAAAAGGAACTGGCAGCACGCATCAGCATCGCCCAAGCCGACGCCGCCGATCTCACCGTAGAGTTGGTCTTGCCGCGCAAACTGTTTCACCAGGAACTGCCGCAAGCGTGGCTGGAGCAGTTACCGCTGGTGTGGCGCTGCGAAAAACGGTTTGCCGCCCGCCGCCGCCAAATAGCTTTCAACGGCAGCCGACTGCAATTTCTGCAACAGGAAGAGCGGCGCAAACAGGGCGGACGGTTGGTGCTGCTCGACGACTGGCAACGCAACTCAGCGCACTTGCGCCGCGAGGCCTCATCCGTCGCTGCCCCGGCGCTGGTCGCTCTCGCAATAGATCATGCTGAAAAGAAGTTGCGTCCCCGGCTCCGCAATCAAAGCCAAGCGTTTTTCGTCGCTTGCGGATTCAAGCCGTCCAGCGAATCAGAGACCGCGCCGTTGTGCCTCGCGTTAGATTTCGGCGCGCCGTTGGCAGTGTGGTTCCGCGAATGGAATCGCGAATGGAATAATGGGCAGCCGCTTGACGAGGCGCAATTGCGCGCGACTTTGCAACTCGACGATTCGGTCACGCTGGGCGAATTGCCGCGTCATCTTTGGCAGTTGCAAAACGCCGCGAGCGACGCCGACAACCGCGAACATCCGCATTATCACTTGATCGTATTGCACGACGATTACGACCGCGTGCCGCATTAACCCGAGCAGTACCAAAAAGGACATCCCTGATGAGAAAGACGATAAAAAAGACGGCAACACCCGACTGGCGCATCTTCGGCGGCAAGCGCGCGAACAGCGACATCACGCGGCTCGCAGCTTTTCCGCCGCCGCCCTGGCGCGATTTCAGCCAGTCGCAAAAAGAACGCGGCAACACCTATCAAACCACTGAAGAGCAAATCCGGCTGGTCAATGCCGCGTTGTATTTGCGCCGCCCGTTGCTCGTGACCGGCGCACCCGGCGTAGGCAAATCTTCGCTCGCTCGTGCCGTCGCCGAGGCGTTGCAACTCGGCCCCGTCTTTCGCTGGGCGATCA
>JABFSD010000200.1 GCA_013140935.1 Acidobacteriota bacterium | reverse complement strand
CACGCGCACGGGGCGGCCTTAAACCCTCAAATCAGGAGACAAAACTTATGGCATCCTTTAACAAAATCATCATTGTCGGCTACTTGGGACGCGATCCCGAAATCCGCTACGTTCCTTCGGGTGAAGCCGTTTGTTCATTCAGCATGGCTACCACCGATAAAAAGAAAGACGGAACTGATGAAACGACTTGGTTTCGCGTCACCATCTGGGGCCGCCGAGGCGAAACCGCTAACCAATATCTGAGCAAAGGCAAACAGGTTTATATCGAAGGCCGCTTGCGCCAGCAGGAATACACCGACCGCGACGGCAACAAGCGCACTTCGTTAGAGGTGACCGCCTCCGATTTTCAGTTTCTCGGCGCACGCGATGGCGACGGAGGCGGCGACAGTTCGGCTCCGCGCCCGAGTCCGGCAGCCCGGCCTTCATCGTCAAACCCGCTTTCCGCCCCACCACCAATGGATGAAGGCGGCGTGCAAGACAGCGACATTCCCTTTTAGCCAACTTAAAGTTTTACCTTAAAAGCGAAAGCCGTATGAGAAGACCTCTCATACGGCTTTCGCTTTTTCTTGCAACTAACTCTAAACAAATAAATTAAGCAGTAAGTCGGCTTGCCGACTTACTGCCGACTATTCTTCATAGTCCCCCATCGCTCTGAACTTTTGATAACGAGCTTCGAGCCGCTCGCTTTCACTCAAAGCCGCCGATTTCGCCAATGCTTCGGCTAAAGAAACGCCCAAGAGTTCCGCCGCCTTGTCCCAGTCTTCGTGCGCGCCGCCTGCGGGTTCGGGGATGATGCCGTCCACGATGCCAAGTTCGACCAACTCTTGCGCCGTGACGCGCATGTTCTCAGCCGCTTTGCTGGCGAGCGCAGCATCCTTCCACAAAATCGCAGCGCAGCCTTCGGGCGTAATCACCGAATAAACCGCGTTTTCCATCATGCTGACGGAATCGCCTACGCCAATCGCCAGCGCACCGCCTGAGCCGCCTTCGCCGGTGACAGTGACGATAACTGGCACTTTCAGCCGCGCCATTTCACGCAGGTTGTAAGCGATGGCTTCGGCCTGTCCGCGTTCTTCGGCGTCAATGCCTGGATACGCACCTGGCGTATCAATGAACGTAAAAATCGGGCGATTGAATTTCTCAGCCAGTTGCATCACGCGCAGCGCCTTGCGGTAGCCTTCCGGCTTCGGCATTCCGAAATTGCGCTCCTGGCGTTCGCGCATGTTGCGGCCTTTCTGGTGGCCTACGATGGCGACGGGCTGGCCGTTGAATTGCGCGAAGCCCGCTACAATCGCCGCGTCATCCATAAAGCCACGGTCGCCGTGCAGTTCTTCAAAGTCTGTGAACAGCCGCTCGATGTAATCCAGCGTATAAGGCCGCCGGTCATGTCGCGCCAGTTTGACGCGATCCATTGGGGTGAGACTGCCGGGGGTTTCGGGTTCGGTTTTGACTAATTCCATGATTCCTCAATTCGATGGGAGGTATGGGAGTCATGGGAGCTATGGGAATTATCTAGCCTTGTGCATTCCCATAACTCCTATAACTCTCATAACTCCCATTCTTCCCATTCAAGACTTTAACTCAACGCGCCAATCAGCGCAGATGCCTGTCACGCTATCCAACAATTGCGGCGAAACCTTGACGCGCAAGAACTGATTCGGCGACATCCTCACGACTTGCGCATCCGCCGTCAGCACGTCAAAGAAGATTTGCGTATGCCCTTCGTGGCGCGTGAGCAATTCGCCGAGTTGTTCGAGGCGGGCTTCGTTGACAGAACTTTCAGGCATATTCAGCACCATGCCGCGTGCTGCCGAAGTCCGCGCGCTTTCGAGTTGCACGATCTCCGCCGCATAAATCGTAGCCGCGCCTTCATCGGTCAATTCGAGTTTGCCTTTGATAAGCACTGCGTGATCGGCTTCGAGCAAGGCTTTGTTGCGATTATACGTCTCAGGCCAGCATACGATTTTGACCGAACCGAACTGATCTTCGAGTTGGAACATCGCAAACTTGTCGCCCTTTTTGGTCAGCTTGACCACGAGGCCTACGATCAAACCGCCCATTGCAACCTGCGAACCGTCTTCCAGTTCAGTCAGATTGCCCGCATCCATCGTAGTTAAAGCGCGAATCGCTTCGGTGTACTCCTCCAACGGATGCCCGCTGACAAAAAAACCCAGCGCCTCTTTCTCGTAATTCAGCGCCTCTTTTTTCGACCACGCTTTGACATCGGTCGGCAGCGGCGGCTCGTCCTTTTGTCCCGTCGTCTCAGCGAACGCCGCGAACAAATCCGTCTGACCGGATTCGCGGTCGCGCTGCGATTTCGCGCCGTATTCAACCGCACGATCCATCACCGCCAACAACACAGCACGGTCGTCATTCGTCTTGTCGAACGCACCCGACTTGATGAGCGATTCCATCACGCGCTTGTTGACGCCGCGTTGGTCTACGCGCGCGGCGAAATCAAAAATCGAAGTGAACGGCCCGTCTTCGCGCGCCTTGATAATCATCTGCACGGCGCTCGAACCGATGCCCTTAATCGCCGCCAACCCAAAAAGCACTGAGCTTTCCTTCTGATTCGGCGTAAAACCATCAAAACTCAGATTCACATCGGGCGGCAACATCTGAAGTTCGAAGACTTTCATTTCGGACACATAACGCGCCAGCTTCTCGGTATTGTTGCTTTCGTTCGAAAGTACCGCAGCGTAAAAGTGCGGCGCGTAATGAGCTTTCAACCAAGCCGTTTGATAAGCCAGCCACGCATAAGCAAACGAGTGCGAGCGGTTAAACCCATAGTCCGCGAACTGCGACATCAGGTTAAAAATCGTCTCGGCTTTGGCTTGCGCAATGCCGCGTTCGACACAACCGTTCACAAACTTCTCGGTGTGCTTCGCCATTTCCTCTTTCTTCTTCTTACCCATCGCGCGGCGCATCATGTCGGCTTCGCCCAAGCTGTATCCGGCGAGCTTTTGCGCCAACTGCATGATCTGTTCCTGATAAACCAACACGCCGTAAGTATTGGAGAGAATGCTTTCCATTTCCTTCGTCAAGTAAGTCACCTTCTTACGCCCGTGCCGCCGATCAATGTAATCATCCACCATCCCGCCATCCAGCGGGCCAGGGCGATAAAGCGCGTTCAAGGCGGACAAGTCTTCCAAACTCGAAGGCCGCATCTTCCGGCAGATTTCAACCATCCCCGATGATTCGAACTGGAACACGGCCTGTAAGTTACCGTCAGAAAACAGCTTCAACGCCTTTTCGTCATCCAGCGGAATGTTCGCCAAGTCGGGTCGCACGCCGTGTTCGCGTTCGATAGTCTTGAGGCAATCGTCAATGATCGTCAGCGTAGTCAGCGCCAAAAAGTCCATCTTCAACATGCCCGTCTTTTCCAAGTCGGACATCACAAATTGCGTAGTCAGTTCGCCGTTCTGCCCCGTACACACCGGAATCAGTTCGTGAATCGGGACGGGCGAGATGACTACGCCAGCCGCGTGGATGGAGGTGTGGCGCGCGTTGCCTTCGAGGCGTTTGGCGACTTCGATCAGTTCGGCGACCGCCTCGTTCGTATCCACCGCCTGCTTGAGGTCTGGATTCATCTCAAGCGCCTGCTCAATCGAAACGTTGCGTCCGCGCACGGGCGGCGGAATCATCTTCGCCACCTTTTCGACTTCGGCGTAAGGCATTTCGAGCGCGCGGCCTACGTCTTTAATGACGGCGCGCGAGGCCATCGTACCGAACGTGATGATCTGGGCTACGTTTTGCTTGCCGTACAAATTGCTGACGTAATCAATTACCTGAGCGCGCCCGCGCACACAGAAATCCACGTCTACGTCAGGCATCGTGACGCGCTCAGGGTTCAAGAACCGCTCGAACAGCAAATCGTATTGCAGCGGGTCTACGTCGGTAATTTTCATGGCATACGCTACTAAGCTCCCCGCCGCCGAACCTCTCCCCGGGCCCACGGGTATGCCGTGTTGCTTCGCGTAATTGATGAAGTCCCACACGATCAAAAAGTATCCGGGAAAACCCATCTTTTTAATCGTTGCGATCTCGTGATTCAGCCGCTCCTTGTATTTTTCCATCGAGTTGCGCAACGAACCCGAGGCTTGCAAGGTCTGCCAGACTTCCTGCCAGCGGGTCTCGAAACCGTCCCACGCGACCTTTTCAAAATAGCTGTCAATCGTGAAGCCTTCCGGCACGGGATAAAGCGGTACGTGGTCGGTCGGCTTGGGCATTTCGAGATTGCACTTGTCGGCGATCTCCAAAGTATTCGTCAGCAAGTGCGGTTCTTCGCCGAACAACTCCCACATTTCCTCCGCCGTGCGGTAATAAAACGTAGGCGCGCCGTAAGTCAGCCGGTTCTTGTCATTGATCGTCTTGCCCGTGCCGATGCACAACAACGTATCGTGCGCCTTCACGTCCGTAGCGTTCAGATAATGCGAGTCATTGGTAGCGACGAGCGGGATGCCGGTCTTTTTGGCGAGTTCAACCATCGGTTTACGGATGCGGTTCTGCGCATCCAGCCCGTGTTCCTGTATCTCTAAATAATAGTTACCTTTACCTAGTATTTCTTCAAACTCTTTCGAGGCTCGCGCAGCTTCTTCAAACTTATCCCTTAAAAGCAAATTCGGAGCTACGCCGCTGATGCAGGCCGACAGGGCGATGATGCCTTCGCTGTGTTGCGCCAGCAGTTCCTTATCAATGCGCGGCTTGCGCCAAAAGCCTTCGGTGAAGGAAAACGAAGACAGCTTGACCAGGTTTTGATAACCCTTTAAGTCCTTCGCCAACAGCACGATATGATTCGTAGCCTTCTCACCCGGCTCAAGTTTTTTCTCGCCCTGTTCGTGACGGCTGCCCCGCGTGTAATAAGCCTCGATGCCAATGATCGGCTTGACGCCGACCTCCTTCATCTTGTTGTAAAAGCTCAACGAGCCATACAAATTGCCGTGATCGGTAATGGCTACGGCAGGCATTTGCAGTACGGCAGCCCGCTTGGCGAGCGGGCCAATCTTGATGGCTCCGTCAAGCAGGGAGTAATCGGTGTGAAGGTGAAGATGTACGAATTGTTTAGTCATTATCGGTTTGCTTAATTAAACATTTTCGAGCGCGTTAAGCTGTTACTCGTTGATTTGGTCTGATGACGGATTAGCGACAACATCAACAAAACTGCCTGCGATGGTTTGTTTGGTAGCGTTTTCAAACAAACAAATACCTTTGACCCTGCCCGAATAGAAGCTAAAAGACCATAGCTCGCAAAGATCATCAGGCGGCTCTCGCTCAAGGTCTTCACATAACAACGCCATCTGCGCGATCAACGCGGCGTGCGGCTTCGTCATATTTTTCTTCGAGCATCCGCGAATGTACGGTATGGCGGAGCTTATAAATTCCGTAGTAATGCCGAATCGTCAACGATGACGCCGGACGTTTTGAGTAATCAGTGAAAGCGCCTGCTTCATTTTCGATGGCAGCAAACAGCTTTTCTTTATGCCGAAACTCTTGCTGCCCGAAAGTTTTTACGAAGTAGGATGTGTCACGCAAAACCATGCTTACACCCAATCATTGACCGCCAATTTTGATCGCTTGCCAAGTGGCCTTGCTGGAAAGGCACACCCAGCTTTGATTTTCGTACCAAGCATTGACCACTTCATGATTACTGATTAAAGCGGGAATTCCATCTGGAAACTCAATAACACAAATCGTTTTCCATCCGTGCGGCACGGCCTCAAGCGGAATGGAGAATTGTTGAGTTACTGAAACAATACGGCTCTTGCATTCAAATCCTTCGGCGGGACGGCTTTTCGGATAAACAACCTCGAATTGATGCCCTATCGAAAGATCTGCGTAAGCAAAGCTGACAAACATGACCACCGTATTGTTACCGATGTCAGCCGGAAGCCCATTGGCGCAAACCGCACGCGCACGCTCTGACAAGTGCCCTTCCAGCATAAGGTAGCGTTGTCGAAGTGAAACTTGTTCCTCTGAAAACCAAGCCATCTTTAAAATCCGCCAAGAGAATTCGCTGACGCGCTCCGTCCGTTAATGCAACGTATCCGTAGCCCGTGACAACGGGCTTTCCCGAAGTGCAATTAGGCCAGTCGTTGACGACTGGTTCAGCAGCGGAAAAATCATTCAGCGCGCTTTAGCGTGCTTCTCAAACGGCTTTAGCCGCAATGCTCGTGGCTAGAGCCTCATCAGGGCAAGTACGTTAAAACGCCCTTGTGACAACCACTCGCCGATTCACCAGCCGGGAATGACTGGCCTGATCGCCGCTGCGCTGCAAAGCCCGCTTCACGGGCTGGAAAACGAGGCTCGTCAGTAACCCGCACGTCAGCCGCTGACACGGCTTGTGCCTTTGGCCTGACGCGCTTTCGTGCTGGTTTTACGCACGGCTTTGGGCGCTGAGACCGCTTGGAACATTGCGTTCAATGCGCCGAATAATTGCGCGAGATGATCTACGGAATAACTTTCCGCGTGCTTCGTAAAAACATTTTCCTGCAACTTGCCGAACTGCCAAAACCTGCCATCCGTTACGATGCCATGCACCGCGAAGCGCGGATTGCCGTTGATCTTTTGCGCGGCGATAAGTTCGGCCAGGCATTGCCCCCAACCCTGCTCGAAGTCATTCTTTTTTGCTTCGGCAACTACTACCAACGGCGTTTCGAGGTAGGTTTTCCCGAGTTCAGATTTCGTACCAATCAGGTAATCAGGCGTGCCGGATAGCTTCTCATCATAAGTCAACGCGCATTGCACCCACAGCGAGTATTGCGTGTAATAGCGTTTATAGATTTCACGCAAGACCGGAAAGATGATCGCTTCGGCCCGCGAAGCTTCAGACGTATAGACATCAATGTTATCCATACTGAATTGGAATTCCGCGCGAAACGCGGCAGACGGTTCCAAGTCTTCCGGCAACAGAAAATTCATTTCCTGATATTTGATTTTGAATTCTTTCTGCACCTGCAAAATGCTTTTGTAATCGCTAAAGGCCATAACATTTCCTCCTCATTGGCTGGCACAAGACGCCATCTTGCGCCACAAACAATCACTCCCACTCAAATGAGACGTAGCCCTTACGCGGCATGCGCTACGGGAATCATCGCCGTCCGCTGCCGCCTGGGAGCGCCCCGCATCCCTGCGGGCGATCTGCGAAGCGGCGCAGCCTTCCTTTTCCTCAAGCTGCGCAAGGCGAAAGACCGAAAGAAGGAACGCTGCGCGGCTTCTTTTACAGCCCGCAAGGATGCGGGGCGCTCCCAGGCTGCGCGCTTCCCGACGGTGCTACGCGGCTTTGGCCTTCGACATTCTCGCCTGCTTCTTCGCGTAAGTCGGAGAGTACGCCTGTATCTTGCGCATCGCTACCGGATCGTAGATTTCTTCGTCGCAATCAGGGCAAGCATAGTATTCGAGGTTCGGAACCGTGTAGGTTTGACCCTGCGCTTTGCCAGTCCAATTCCGCCGCACTTTTTTGATTTTGTCGCTGCCGCACGTCGGGCAAATGGTGATTTTTATCATGGTGTTTTTGCCTTTCGGTTTATAAAGCCCGCTTGGATGAAATCAGAAAATAGTAGGTATCCTCGCCAGCTTCGCTCGTCAGTTTACCTTTTGTGTAAATAGCAACGCCATCCAGATTCGTGCTTTGAATGATGTAAAGATATTCTTTGGCCTTGCTGCGACTCGGACTCGTAGAGCGAATCTTTTTATAAATGGCTACAGCGTTCAAAATAGACTCAGCGATGTCCAACTCATCAAGCCCGTCTGCATCCAGTTCTATGCGGGCTTTTTTACTGAAGTTATAGTTTCCCGCCAGCACGGCGCGCTTGATCCTTACCAGAATGTCACTCATACCTGCTTACTCCCACACAATCGTATCGGCGGTTCGGAATCAAGCGCCGCCTGGAGCCATCACTTCGGCGTTGTCTTGGGCATCACATGAATCAGTGCGCCGGGATTCGCGTCTTCGAGCAACCATAGCGAACCGTCGGGCGCTTGTTCCACATCACGAATCCGTTTGCCGATCTTCCAGCGCTCGGCGGTTTTGGCTCCGCCTTTGCCGTCGAAGACGACGCGCGTGAGCGACATCGTCGCCAGGCCGCTGATAAAGCCGCTGCCGTCCCATTGCGGAAAAGTTTTGGTACCGCGATAAAACATCAGACTACCCGGCGCGATCACCGGCACCCAATAG